>NZ_JBKFBI010000040.1:0-40757 GCF_053346095.1 Methylobacterium sp. A52T
GGGCGACCCGGGGGGCGAGCGGCCGGGCGAGGCCCGTGGCCGGCTTCGCGGGCGGCCGGGCGAAGCGGCCGGCCCGCGGCGGGCGCGTCCCGAGCCGCACCAGGGCCTGCGCCTGACCCAGGGCGGCCGCCAGCGGGTCGACGAGCGGCACCGGCACCGCGTCCCGCAGGACCGTGGCGAGGCCGGCGAGCGGCGCGCCGGCCAGGATCACGACGTCGGCCCCCTCCCCCACCGCCCGCTCGGCCAGGGCCAGGATCTCGGGCCGCAACTCGTCCTGCACGTCCGTCACGGCCTGGAACGGCCGGCGCACCGCGTGGAGGCCGGCGCACCGCGCCGACAGCCCAGCCAGCGCCACCGCGTCCTCGTACCAGGGCAGCAGGGCGGGCGCGAAGGTGACGATCGCGAACCGCGCCCCAAGCTGGCAGGCGGTCAGCATCGCGGCCTCGGCCATGCCGACGACCGGCAGGTCGAACAGCTCCCGCGCGGCGACCAGACCGGGATCGCCGTAGGCGGCGATCACCGCGGCGTCGTGGCCGGCATGGTGGGCAGCGAGCGTCTCCAGCACGGCCGCGCCGGCGAGCTGCGCCTCGGCCCGGCTCGCGATGTAGGGCAGGCCGGACGCGGCGGTGAGCGCGGTGATGTGCGCGTCGGGGGCAAGCGCCGCCTCGGCGGCTCGCGCCATGCGCGCGGTCATCGCCGCCGAGGTGTTGGGGTTGAGAAGCAGGATGCGCATGCGAGGGCTCCGGGCGCTTCAGCCCGCCATCCGGCGGGACAGGCCGGCGGCGCGCTCCATCACGGCGGCGAGCACCACGGTCACGAGGATCAGCAGGCTGGAGGCCGCCGCCACCGTGACGTCGAGGCGGCCCTCCAGGTCCTGCCACATGCGGATCGGCAGCATGTCGGTGGCGGCGTCGCGCAGGAACAGCGAGACCGGGACGTTGTCGAAGCTCGCCATGAAGGCGATGAAGCCGCCGGCCAGGATCCCGGGCCGGATCAGGGGCAGGGTCACCCGGCGGAACGTGTAGAGGCGCGAGGCGCCGAGCGAGGTCGAGCTCTCGAGGAGCACCGGGTCCATCTGCGACAGGGCCGCCACTGTGGTGCGGACCACGTAGGGCACGCAGACCACGGTGTGGCCGAGCACGAGGGTCAGCGGCGAGACCGGGATGCCGGCGAGGCTGAACAGCATCAGGGCGGCGAGCCCGAAGGCCAGGGCCGGCAGGACGAGGGGCGACAGGAACAGGCTGTCGAGGAGCCGCGCGGAGAGCCGCCGCGACCGGGCGATGGCGAGCGCCGCCGCGGTGCCCAGCGCCACCGACAGCAGGGTCGTCCAGCCCGCCACCACGAGGCTGTTCCAGGCGGCAGCCCGCAGCTGCTCGGCCTCCGCGAGCGCCGCGTACCAGCGCAGGGCGTAGCCCGGCGGCGGGAAGCGCAGGGAGAAGCCGCTGGTGAACGACACCACCACGACGATCACGGTGGGTGCCGCCAGCAGGACGAGGCAGAGCCCGGCCAGCAGCAGCACCGCGCCGTGGAAGCTGAACCAGTCGAGATCGCGCCGCAGGCTCGTCCGCATAGTGACCTCCCGGAGACCGCCCGTTGACCTCAGGCGCGCGCGCGGCCGACCGACAGGCGGCCCGCGAGGTTGAGGAGCGTGACGCAGGCGAGCACCGCCACGAGGAAGACGATCGCGATCGCCGCCGCGAACGGCCAGTTGTTGAGCGAGGAGGCCTGCTGGTACAGGTACATGGGCATGAACAGCATCTGCCCGCCGCCGATCAGCGACTGGGTGATGAAGGCGGTGATCGCCGCCGCGAAGGTCAGCAGGCAGCCCGCCAAGATGCCGGGCAGGCAGAGCGGCAGCGTCACCCGGAGGAAGGTGCGCCACGCCCCCGCCCCGAGCGCCGCCGAGGCGTCGGCGAGGTTCGGGTCGATCCGCGACAGGGCGGTGACCAGGGGCAGGACCATCAGCGGCAGCTGCACCTGCGCCAGCGCCAGGACGAGGCCGCCCTCGGTGTAGAGCAGCTTCAGGGGCGCGTCGGTGAGGCCGAGGCCGAGGAGCGTGGCGTTGACGATGCCCTGGCGCCCGAGGATCACGATCCACGCGAAGGTCCGCACCACCACGCTCGTGAGCAGCGGCAGCAGCACGATCAGGGTCAGCAGACCGCGCAGCCGGCCGGGCGCCCAGGTCAGGAGCAGCGCCAGCGGCAGGCCGAGCAGGAGGGTCAGCGCCGTGACCTCGACGCCGAGCCACAGGGTCGCGCCGAGTACCCGCAGGGAGAACGGGTCGAGCAGGAACCGGGCGTACTGGTCGAGGCCGAACTGGGTCATGGCCGGATCGGCGTAGAAGCTCACGAGCACCAGCAGCGCCAGCGGCGCCAGGAAGAAGACGAGGAAGAACGCCCCGAGCGGCAGCGCGAGGCGGATGTCGTAGGCCGCCGTCCAGGCGCGGCCCGGGCGGAGGGGCGCCGCGACCGGGCCCGCCGTGACCGGGCCGGCGCTCACACCCGGATCTCGCGGTTGAAGCGCTCGATCCAGGCCGGCCGGCCGCGGTTGATCGCGGCCCAGTCCTGGAACACCGACTTGCGCTTCAGCTCGTCCGCGTCCTTCGCCAGGACCTTCGCGACCTCGCCCTCGATGGCGACCTTCCGGTTGGTCGGCACGATCAGGTAGGGGCTCTGCATCAGCTTGGCCTGCACCTCCGGCGACAGCGCGGCCTCGATCAGCTTGAAGGCCAGCTCTTTCGACGGCGTGTTCTTGACGATGTGGATCGTCGTCTTGAAGGCGATGATGCCTTCCTTCGGTGCGGCGAACTCCACCGGCACGCCCCGGGCCTTCAGGATCTGGATCGCGTTGAAATTGCCCGGCCCGATGTCGACCTGCTCCTGCTGGTAGAGGGCCGCCAGGGCGCCCGGGTTGGCGGCGACGGCGGCGAGGTTCGGCTTGAGCGCCTCCAGCGCCTTGAAGCCCGGCTCGACGTCGGTCTCCGAACCGCCGTGCATGCGGGCGATCTCCACGAGGAAGCCGGTGCCGAGCGTCGAGTTCAGGTTGGTGATGCCGACCCGGCCCCTGTACTCGGGCTTCCACAGGTCGGCCCAGGAGGTCGGCGGCGTCTTCACCTTCTCGGGATTGTAGGTCAGGCCGACGATCTGGAAGAACGGCGCCGGGCCCATCGGCTCCTGCGCGTCCGCGATCAGGTCGCCGTAATGGGCCGACTGGGCCACCGGGTAGGGCTCGACGAGGTCCTGGGCGATGGCCGTGAGGGCCGGCCCCGGATCGTGCAACATCACGTCGATCGGCGGGTTGGCGCGGGCCGCCTGGACCTTGGCGATCTGGTCGACCGAGAGCATCGGATCGAGAATCACGTCGCCGCCCGAGCTCTTGCGGAAGGCCGGCACCAGCACGGCCCGGTGCGCCTCCTCCCAGCTGCCCGTGAAGGTCGCGAAGACGAGCTTGCGCGCCTGCGCGCGGGACAGGCCCGGGAAGGCCTGCACGGCCCCGAGGGTCAGGGCGCTGGCGAGGAGGCTGCGGCGGTGCAGGGGCATGGTCGGTTCTCCTGGCTCGGTATCGGGCGGCTCGGCCTCAGTGTCGGGGATCGGGAAAGACGCCGACCCGCTCGGGTGCTGTCGGGCGCAGGCGCACGCGGGCACCGGGCGGCCGGGGCCGGGCGCCCGCCGCGCGCGGCTCGGCGGTCTTGAGGCGGGCGCCGACGTCGAGGCGGATCTCGTGGACGAGGGTGGCGCCCAGCGGCAGGCCGACCTCGACCGCGCCGTCGAGGCCGTCCGCGACCCCCGCCCCGGCCCCCGGTCCCTCCTCCGCGAAGGCGACGTGCTCGGGCCGCAGGCAGGCGGCGACCCGGGTCCCGTCCGGCAGCGTCGTGGCGGCGGGGAGCAGGCCGCCCGCCTCCAGGGCCACCACGCGGGCGCCGCCCGGCTCCGTCGCGAGCCGGCCGTGCAGGACGTTGGCCGTGCCCACGAAGGTGTTGACGAACAGCGTCTCGGGGCGGTCGTAGACGTCGGTCGGGGGGGCGAACTGCTCCAGGCGGCCGGCGTTGAGCACGGCGACCCGGTCGGCCATCGACAGGGCCTCCTCCTGGTCGTGCGTGACGATCAGCGTGGTGGTGCCGGCGCTGCGCTGGATGCGCTTGATCTCGATCTGCATGTCGAGCCGCAGGTTCTTGTCGAGGGCCGCGAAGGGCTCGTCGAGGAGCAGGATCGAGGGGCGCACGGCGAGCGCCCGGGCCAGCGCCACCCGCTGCTGCTGGCCGCCCGACATCTCCCGCGGGAAGCGCCCGGCGAGGTGCTCCAGGCGCACCAGCGCCAGCATCTCGGCGACCCGCGCCCTCTGCTCGGCCCGCCCGACACCCCGGGCCGCGAGGCCGTAGGCGACGTTGTCGGCGACGCTCATGTGCGGGAACAGGGCGTAGTTCTGGAACACGATGCCGACGGTGCGCCGGTTCGGCGGCAGGTGGTCGACGGCTTGGCCGCCGATGATGACGCGCCCCTCCGTGGGCTTCAGGAAGCCCGCCACCGCGCGCAGCAGGGTGGTCTTGCCGCAGCCCGAGGGCCCGAGCAGGGCGACGAGCTCCCCGCCCCTGATGTCGAGGGTCACGGTGTCGACCGCGAGCGCCGACCCGTAACGCTGGGTGATCCCGTCGAGGATCAGGGTGGTCCCGGCGCTCACGGGCGGCCCTCCCCGCCCGCCGCGAAGGCGCGGCCGTGCGCGGCCAGATGCGCCGTCGGGCAGCCCGCCAGCTCCAGGCCCTTCCACAGGGTGACGGCCACCGAATCGATCACCGGCACGCCGAGTTCCGCCTCCAGGGCCGGGGCGAGCGGGGCGCCCGCGAGGTTCGTGCACACGATCGCCACCGCGTCGACGCCCTCGGCCGCCACGGCCCGGACCATGCCGGCGATGGCCTCCGGGCCGGTCTCGGCGAAGGCGAAGTTCTCCGACAGGTCGAGGTGGCGCTCGGCGGCGCAGTCGAAGCCGGCCGCGCCCCAGTTGTCCCGGATCCGGCGCTGCACGTCGCCGGTGTAGGGCGTGACGAGGCCGATCCGCCGGAAATTCCGGGCGCGGAACAGGTCGCGGAAGGCGAGCGCCGCGGTGGAGGCCGGGCACCCGGTCCGGTCGGTGATCGCGGCGCTCAGGCGCTCGTCCGCGTCGAAGCCGAGCCAGGCGCCGGAGGTGCCGTTCCACAGGATCGCGGCGACGCGGGCATCGGCGAGCAGTTCGGCCGCCGCCAGGATCGGCTCGGGGTCGAACTGGTCCAGCGCCGCCGCCGACAGGCCGATCTCCGTCACGCGGAAGCGGGCGAAGTGGGCGCTCACGCCCGCGACGCCGGCCAGCAGATGCGCCGTGGCCGGCTCGAGGACGCTGTTCGACGAGGGCGTCAGCATGCCCAGACGCGTCGTGCCGTTCGCTCGTTCCATCGCATCCATCCTCGATCCGTGAAGCATCCGACAGGCCCGGGCGGGCGACAAGGTATTTTCTGCATGCTGCATGCAATTTGCGCAAATGCATGATATGGCAGCGCAAGCGGCCGAAAAATATGTCATCGATCGGGCGGCCGGACGCGCTAGGCTGGCGCGGGAGAACGGGAGGATCGATGGACGTCGTCGCACGCCGCCGGGGCCGGCCCCGCAAGGCCCCGGTCGTCCCGGCCGCGCAGGTGCCGCGGACCGGGCTGCACGAGCAGGCGGCGGGCCGGCTCAGGGACATGATCGTGCGCGGCGTGCTGCCGGCCGGCGCGTCCCTGGTGGAGACGGACCTGTCCGTCGCCCTCGGGGTCAGCCGCACACCGTTGCGGGAAGCGCTCAAGCTCCTGGCCGCGGAGGGGCTGGTCGAGCTGCACCAGAACCGCAGCGCCCGCGTCCCGGACTGGACGCCGGAGGAGATCCTCGAACTGTTCGAGGCGCTCGCCGGGATCGAGCGGCTGACCGCGGAACTCGCGGCGCCGCGGATCTCCGAAGTCCAGATGGACGCGCTGCGCGGCAAGCAGGCGCAGCTCGACCGGATGCACCGGGACCAAGTGCTCGACGTCTATTTCGCCCTGAACCAGGAGATCCACCGGACGATCGTCGAGGCCGCCCGGAACCGCCCGCTGGCGGAGGCCCACGCGGCGCTCCAGGCCCGGGCCCAATGGGCGCGCCTGCGCGCGCTCTCCAGCGGCAGCCGCTGGGAGGAATCCGCCCGCGAGCACCGGGACCTGTTCGCGGCGCTCGCCGCGCGGGACGCCGCCTCGGCCGGGACCGTCGCCCACCGCCACGTGCTGCGGACCGGCGTGGTGATCGCCGAGACACTCCAGGCCCGGCGCGCGGACCCCGCGGCGCGGTAACTAAGCGTTAACCCTGTCGTCGCATCGGTGGGTCACCAGCCGGACGCTGGCCTTCCACGCCCATCCGATCCGCCCCTCAACACGGGTGGGCGTGGAAGCCTCGGCCGCCGCCCGTCAGGCGTCGCCGAACGCGACCCCGAGCTCGGTCTCCTGGCGCCACGTGACGCGCGCCGGCCGGCGCTGACCGCCGACCCCGTAGGCCAGCACGAACGCGTCGGGCACGCCGATCACGCTGACGACCCTCAGGCGGGCGCCCCCGTCCGACATGTTGCGGATCGTGCAGTCGATCACGCCGCCGCCGGCGAGTTCGATATGGCCCTCAAGCAGGGTCCGTCTGCGGGGCGCGGCGCGTCTGTCGTCCATCCTCGTTACCCTATAGTTGCGGGCCGGATCCCTCCGGATCCGCGCGCGCTCCACCGACCCGGGGCACGGATGATCGATCTCGCCCGCCCCGTCCCGGCGCGACGCCGTCGAGCCCTCGCCGGGCCGTCCGCCATCGCGCCCAGGAGACCACGGCGTTCGTGTCGATTCCGTCAAAGCGCTCCGCGAAAGCGCGGCAGCGCGCCGGTCAGGAGGCCCGCACCAGCTGCAGGGCGCCCCGCGGGGGCGGCGGCGCGACGCTGCGGGTCTGGTTGCGACCGCCGTTCTTGGCCTCGTACAGGGCGCCGTCCGCCAGCCGGTAGGGATCCGGCAGCGGCGCGCTCCGGTCGGCGCCCGGCCGGACGGCCGCGAGCCCGATGCTCACCGTCACAGCGCCAGCCCCGATCCCTGCCGACGGGACGGTCAGCTTGGCCACCTCGGCGTGGACCGTGTCGGCGACGCGCAGGGCGCCGGCCTCGTCCGTGTCGGGCAGGAGCAGGGTGAACTCCTCGCCGCCGATGCGGCTGACGAGATCCTGGGGGCGGTGCACGCTCGCCGCGAGGCAGCGGGCCAAGCCCCGCAGGATCTGGTCGCCCACCGGGTGCCCGTAGCGGTCGTTGAAGCGCTTGAAATGGTCCGCGTCGACGATGAGCAGCGACAGGGGGTGGCCGTCGCGCCGGGCGGCGTCCAGGTTCCGCCGGAGGGCGTCCTCGAAGCAGCGGCGGTTCGGCAGGCCGGTCAGGGCGTCGGTGCGCGACAGCGCCGCCATCTCGGCCCGCAGCGCCTCGCGGCGGCGCAGCTCCCGCCCGAACAGGAGCGACAGCGCGATCGTGAGGCCGCACAGCGCCAGCACGATGCCGCCGATGATCCTCGCCTTCGCGGCCCACTCCGCCTCCACGTCCTTGGTGGACAGGGCGACGTTCAGGATCAGCGGCAGATTTCCGATCCGCGTGAACGTGTAGTTCCGCTCGACGCCGTCGCGCACGGAGGTGCTGACGAAGTTGCCGCGTCCCTCGCGCAGGAACCGTTTGAAGATCGCGGTCTTCCCGATATTCGCCCCGAGATCCGCCTCCACGTAGGGGTAGCGCATCAGGCGGGTGCCGTCGGTCAGGTACAGGTTGATGGCCCCGCCCGGTCCGAGATCGATCTCGCTGAACAGGTGCGTGAAGTAGGACAGCTTCACGGTGCCCAGGACCACGCCGCCGAAGCTGCCGTCGGGCCGGTCGATGCGGCGGCTGAACGGGAGCATCCGCTCTCCGTTGAGCCGCGACACGATCGGGCGCCCGACATGGAGGCCGAGCCCGGTGCTCGCCCGGTGGACCTGGAAGTACTCGCGGTCCGCGTAGTTGCCGGGGCGCGGCGGCACGGCCGCGATGTCTCCGATGGCGTCGCCCCGCTCGTCCAGGATCAGCATCACGCCCATGTCGCGGGCGGTGGCGGCGCGGTCGAACAGGATGAGCTGGCGCAGGTGCGGGTCGGCCTCGGCCAAGCCCGGCACCTTCAGGTTGTCGACCGCCGCGTGGATCGAGAGATCGTACATCTCGATGTTGCGCGCGATGTCGCGCTCGAGGACCTGCAGGAGGTTCCAGGAGGTCTGCTCCGCGCTGGTCCAGGCGTCGCGACGCAAGTCGGCCAGCATGAGACCGGACGTCACGACCATGCCCAGCGGAGCCAGGATCCCGAGGACGATCCACGTGCGGGCCGAGCCGAGCCACGGGGCGACGCGTCGCCAGACGTTCATCGTCCCCCCGCGGACGGCGCTTCGTTGCCATGCTCTGGCACGCCGAGCCTTAACCGCCGCTTTCGCGGCGGTCGGGCCGGTCTTGCATCCCGGCGTCTCTGTCCACGATTCGAGAGACCTCGTCGATCGCGCCGCGCGGCCTTCCGAGTTCGCCGCCGGCCGGCGGGAAACGCTGCGTCACGGGCGCGCCGGGGATGCCGACGATCGCCGCCAGGAGACTCAAGCCATGTCCGGCGGTCCGGCGCGCGGTCGACGCGGCGGAAGACCTCGCTGCACTTCCCCGGCCTCGACCCGGCACTGACTCTGCGCGGCGAGCCGTTCTCGGTTCAGACAGCGATCGGTTTCATAACGCCCTTCGGCATCGCGATCCTGAACGGCGTCGTGCTCGCGAGCTACCTCCGCGACCTGGAGGCGTCCGGCTCGGGCGTCCGGGAGGCCGCCACCCACGCCGCCGCGATACCGCTGCGGCCTGTGATCTTGATGGCTCACCTTACGGCACTGAGCTTCCAGCTATGGCGTTCTCGACCAGCGCCCGCGCGGAGGTTCGACGGCTGCTCGCCACCGTGGTGATCGGGATCCTGATCGCCGCGACACCGGTCACCCTGGTGGTGCTGCCGGCGGTCGATCCCACCGTCGCCAGCCTTCACCGCCCTCCGAGTGGTCCCAGCCCCCTCCGGGATACGGTTCCAAAGCGCGGCGGCGCGTGGAGACTGACCCGTGAACGCGACAAAGTATCCGCAATCGGTATGTGGATACGCAATTCTGTGCTGATGCCGGGACGATGCTCAGGCGACTATGCTGAACTGACACGGAGCGGGAGTCCGGCATGTTGGACGGCGACGCCTTTGCCCACGAGATCGCGGCGCTCCTGATCGCCGACATCAAGACCTCCGGCGCGCGCACGCGCGGCGAGCTCGAGGAGGCCTGCCGGATCTCCCTCGAGAGCCTGCTCGGCGGCACCGCGGTGCCGCCGCAGATCGCCGTGCTGATGCCGATTGGCCTGGAGCGGTGGCCACGGGTGGTCGTGAAGGGACGGCCCCTGCCGGACGTGTAGGCCGGCGCCGCTCGCCCCCCTCAGCGGCCGATGACGCCGGTGCCCCCGGTCGGGCCGATGGCGTTCGGCCCGGTATTCGGAGCGGGCGTCGCGGCTTGGTTCCTCTGGATGTCCATCCGCAGCGTATTGCTCTGGGTCGTCTGCTCCTGTCGCAGAGCGCGGACCTGGCCGCTGGTCTCCATGGATTGGTTGGCGGCGTTCGGATTGTTCTGCTGCACCTGGGCCAGGGCGGGTGTCACGGCGGCCGCGGCCAGACCGAGGCTCGCGGCGGTGAGCGTGGCGATGAGGGGGCGCATTGAAAAGCTCTCGCGCTGAGGGATCCTGCGGAGTTGACACGCCGGCCGCCCGCCAAGTTCCATCCCGGTCGCGTCAGGGGGCCGTCCTCGCCGTTTGGCGAGGTGGTTAGCCAATTCCTGCAGACCGACGGCGTTCTTCATGCCTTGTTAACGCATCGGGGCAAGGCTGTCGGTGGCGTCGGGTGCGGGACGTTGAGAGGGGCGTGATGCGGGCCTTATCGGCGGAGGATGAACAGGCTGTCGATCGGCTCACGCTGCAGCTTCTTCACGACGCATATTGCGACCTCGCGGCGGTCCTGCGCGGTGCCCAGCCCCAGGCGGCCGCCGCGATCCTCGGCGTCATGGAGCAGCGCGTGACCGACGTTCTGACCCGGATCTGGCGGCAGGGTTCGGAAGGGGCGGCCTCGGTGGAGATCGCCGTCGCCGTCGGCGAGCGGATCGGGGAGATCATGGATCAGGCCCACGGACGGGACGTCGCCGGCACGCGAGCCGCTTGATTTGAAGAGATCACGGACACCGGCACAACCAGCGTGTTCAACGCCTTGCGCATAATCTATCATTCGAGGCTCAGGTAAAATTGCGGTCCGCACAGAACTTTTTTGACCTAAGCGAGTATATATTATATATTCCGAATATACGACCCCAGAATCTTCATCTTTTCCATCTTTTGCACGAAATATCTTAGCCAAAATGCCTGGCTACTGCAAAAATATTCTCATAATTATATCGGCTCGTGTCGAAAGGCCGGCGTATGGCTTTGTGGGCCAATCACGGCGTGTTCGAAGTTCTTATGTTTCTTGACGACATGATTTTTATAGAGGCTTAAGCCAGTTCCAGATCCTTCGCGGCGCGTCTAATTAGTAGTTCGACGGTATCTCTCAAAGTATGCAAATATTTGCTTCGTTGTTCCATCTTGTCACGGGCGTGGCGCCATTTGATGGCGCGGAATCTCATTGTGGCGCGCTGTTCTTAGGTAGCGAGCCGAGGCATGCCAGGAATATTTCCCGATCCCGTCTAGACACGCCTCGGGCGTCGAGAAATGCTGGGATGCGTGAGGTGGCTTCATGAATCTCATCGAGAATGGAGCTGGCTTCGGTAGCGGAGAGGCCAAATTTTGTATAGGCCGCGAATGCGGTGCTCGGGTTGCATTCCCGGCTAATACCGGGAGCCGGGGCGCAGACATGCTTGGTGCCCGACGGATGCGGGACAACATCGAACACCGGTGAAAGATTCCAGCCGGTTCCATCGTTGATGAAGGCGTGGTTGCGCAAATGATCGTCGGTGTTCCGGAGATAGGCATTGACTAGGAGCCTACGAAACATCTCGCGTTCGGGCTCGTGTACACCGATACGGCGCGCGGCTGCCGCGATGTCCAAATAGGTCTTGCTTGTCGCATAACCATAAGCTGGCTCGCCCAGCAAAGTGCCGGCGCTGAGGTAGGACAAACACGCTCCAGCCGAGGATCGGTCAAAACGTGATAGCAAGAGAACCGGCCTGTCGTTTACGACACGAAGCTCACGCTCCGGGACTCGAAGGCCTGCTGCCTCAGCGAAATCGAGGCAAACTGCTTCAGCTCTTGGATTGTCGAACCTGTCGTCCCACGCGGAAAATTTGGCTATCCATTCTTTATCTGAAATCCGAACACGCGCCTTTGGTCGAGCGCCCCCAATATCCGAACTGTGGATGAGTAGCTGCGCGAGTTGGCGCGCCGACACTTCGCCTTCCTCGTATTTCTCTGCTGCGATGAGCGCATCTTCGAGATCGTCCTCACTTTGAGCGCGCTCAAGCGCCGCTTCCATCCTGGGTGTCCACCTTTCGGGAGCCTCTGGCGTTGAGCCGAAGGCCAGATCGCCAGTCCGCGACAGGCCGCCCAGAGCCAGAAATTCCGGCATGCCGAGTTCCAGTTCTGGAAATACCTGTGTCAGGATTCCTTTGCCCCAGCCGTCGGGGCCTGCATCGTGAAAGGCCAGATGGACCTCTCCCACGGTCGCAGGCCGCCACTTGTTTCCGAGCGGCAGGCCAATGGGGTCAATCGGCCTCCGTCCTTCAGAAGCTAGATAGTCGGAGCTATAGGCAAAACGACCGAGCCGCCGTGAGGAGCCACCTTCGAAGACCAAGAGGCCGATGGGCACATAGCCGCTCGGCCCTGACCGGAACACGTGCATTTCCTCGATGCGGTTGTACTTAGAGGTTCGCCACATACCCGCTCACGATGATCCCGCGGCGATCCAGCACGGCAACCGCTGTGTCTCTGATGTGATCACACAGACAATGTCGCCATGTTGATCTGTGCGAATCGGCGAGGTCAGTGCACTGAGCAAGAATCTGCTGGCGACACCCGGCCACCCGGCCATCAGGCGATCATGGGATGTGATGCGCTCACCCGCAATAACGAAAAGGGCGCCAGGCTTCCGTTAACGATCGCGACAGGAAGGACTTCCTCAAGATCATATTGCCGCATCTGCGGCCTTCTCAAAGGCGCCGATCCACGCCAAGTTCGTCCCTGGCAGACCACACGCACACGCCGCGCCGCTCTTTAGCAGGGGGCGGCCAGCACCGGTGTTAGCAGCACCGAGTGCCGGCCTGACCACGATCCGTATCGTTAGGAGATACAGACTATGGCTGCGACCTTAACTACCGGCCTTATCGCGCCGACGAAACTGTCCCGACGCATGAATTCCGGGCAGTCCCACTTCCCGTCCCGGCCACCCGCCTGATCGCCTGAAGGTGCGCTGGCACGCGATACGCCGTGCCTCAGCGTCCCCTCGCTATCCCGCAATCCTGACGCCCTCGTCACCGCAGGCCTGAGGCTGCGAAAAACGAGCCCGTTCGTCGCTCAGCCATTCGGTGAGGCGCGCGCGGGTCGGCGTCGCCTGGACGGAAACCATCCATGACCATCGTCGTCCCCCACCCCGCCGCCCAGCGCGGCGGCCGACAGCGGCTATCTGCACGTGGGCAGCCTGGATCCGCGACCAGCAGCCGGATCACCGTCCCGCTCGGGAGCGCTGCGGCCCTCGGCTGCGGCCACGTCCAGCCCGCGATCCCGCAGATCTGCGCACCCGAACTGATGGCCGCGGCCCAGGCCGCGCTCGACGGCGCGTTCCGGGCGACCTTCGTGCCCGATCCCCTGCTTGGACCAGGCTTGTCGCAACTCGGATCCGTGCTGGCCTCCATGGTCAAGAGGCACGGGTCGCTCATCGAGGCGGCCATCACGGACGTCCTGGAGCGAAGCGGGCGCTACTTGGTGCTCCGCAACGTCGCGATGCCGATCACCGTTCCGACCCAGGAACTCGTCCGCGCCAGCAGCGTCGCCCAGCTCAACCAGACCTCGATCGAACTCGCGGGCGCCGTCGCGCAGTCGGTATTTCTCGACCTGATCGTCGTCGACCGGAAAGAGAGCCGAGCCATCATCGCGGAGGTCAAGAGAGGCTCCGGAAAAAATGAGGCTAGGAAAATCCACCAAGTCGAATGGGTACTGCGGTGCGCGCAGGTCCAGGGCCGCTCGTTTCTGGCTTCACTCGGCTACGAGGTCGCGCAAATCCGCGCGGTGCTGATCGACGTCTATGGACGGGCCGGGTACGGTGATGACCTTACGGTGAGCGGACCGGCCATAGATCAGCTGTTCGCGACCCCGGTCTTGGCCGCGCTCGAGACTGTCACGGCGGCGCTTCAAGCCCGATTGCGCGCGGCTGTGCCGGACCTTCTGACGATGGCGTTGGCGAGCCTCGCCGGTCCTGAGAACGTCAAACACCCGCACCCGCCCGGGCCGCTCGCGCCCTGACCGCACCACGCTGGCATCAGGTCGCGGCCGCGACCTGATGCGTCCATCTCGCTCTCCATCAATCCCGCACCGTGCGCCTGCGCGCCGTCGCGCTCTCCAGGTCTGTCTCAATGACACTCGCTCGTGACCCCGATGCCCATCTCTCCGGCACAACTGACGCGGCCAAACTCTCGCTGCCGCTGTCCTGGTGGCGCGTCCTCGCCCCTGAGGCGCTCGATATGGCGGCGCAGTGCCGACTGTCCGCTGCCCTGAATGCCACGCAGCCCCTGCCGTCCCCCGACTGGTCCGCTGCTTGCCGGGGCGATTCGGCGGCTGCGATCCATATCGCCCTCAACGTTCTCGCCGAGGCCATCGCCTTTCCTGGGCGCCTCGATCCGGCGATGTCGGCGATCTGCCTCTGCGCCGTACGAGGTGACGGCTCCTGCATCGACCTGCTCGTACACGTGCTCGGGCGGCGAGCCCGACGCCGGGCTGATCTCAAGGTGCTCTGCCTCGCCCGGGCTTGGTGCTCCGTTCCGCGCCGCGGTTCCGAACGCGTCGGCGTCGCCCGCTGAGAGGGAGGAAGCCGATGGCGTTCTCTTCGACCCCGCCTGCCCTGCAGATCGATCCCGAGGTGGCACGTCGCCTGCTCGAACCGATGCTTCCGCGCCGCCTGCGCGCCTGCCTTGCACAGGATCTGCGCGTGGATTCTGCCTGTTCTGAACTCGCCCTCGAGATCACCACCCTCGCCCCGGATGCCGAGGTCCTGGTCTCGGCCTGGATCGCGGCAAGGACTTCTTCGGACGGTGTTTTGTGGCGTGACCGTCGATGGATCGCCCGACGATCCGCCCTGATCCGGTTCCTCGACGTGTTGGCCGTGGAGCGCGATCAGCCGGTGGCGCGGGCGTTGGCCGATGTCGCGACGCTGCTTTCCTGCGCCGGCGATGATCGCAGAGCTGCCGCGCGCTTGACCCAGCCACTCTGGCTGGAACGCGAAGCGGTTCTCGGTCTCCGGAAAGGGTTCGCAGCCCTGGCCGAGGCGCAGACGCGCCTCGCTCTCGGACGCGTCGCGGAGCCGGGCGCGGATACTGATGTCACCGGGGCGACTGATCTCGCTGTCGCCCTGCAGGCAGCTTGGCACGACGCGCTCACAGATGCGCTTCTGACACTCTCCGAGAAGACGAGCAGCGCCATCGCTGCGGCCGCCGCCCTGGCCTGTGGCGCCGACGATGCCTTTGCCGGCGACGTCACACTCGTCCACGCGCTCGTACCCTTCGGGGAGACCTTGACACGGCCGGTCGCAGACAGCGCGGCGACGCGAGAGCGACGCAGGTGGAAGAAGATCGAGGCTCAACTCGTCCAAAACGAGGCGCGCCGGCGCGAGAAGGCGGCAATCGTCGAGACGACGGCACAGATGCCGGACGCCGATGCCCCACGTGCGGAAGTGCCCCAGGGCCATGTCCTCGTCGTTTCAGCGATCCAGGAGACCGGGAGCGACCGCGGCCGCTCCATCGCCCGCGGCTATGAGCACATCATCGGCAAGCCACTCCCGCTCGTCGAGGTGCCGGATCTCGCAGCCGTGCGCACGCGGCTCGTCTTCGAATTCCCGTATGCGTCGGCTATGATCGACAGGCTTCTGGCCGACCTGATCGGACGTGAGCACGCCACGTTCCGGCCGACCCTGCTGATCGGTCCGCCGGGTGCCGGCAAGAGTCGCATCGTCGCGAGGATCGCCCATCATCTTGGTTTGGGGCTGTGGCGGGTCGATGCAACGCGAGATGCGGGCGCGTCATTGGGGGGCCTTGATCGGCGTTGGGCAACGTCGGAGCCAGCGCATCCGATCATGGCGGTGGCTCGGTCTGGCACCGCCAATCCGCTGATGCTGATCGACGAGTTGGAGAAGGCCGCAACGCGCGCAGATCACGGTAGGCTCTGGGATGCCTTGCTTCCGATGCTCGAGCCGGAGACCGCTCGGGCCTACCAAGATCCTTGTTTTCAGACGGAGACCGACATCAGCCGTGTCTCGTGGCTGGGCACGGCCAACGAGGTGGGCAACCTGCCCGCTCCGTTGCTCGATCGCCTGCGCGTGCTGGAGATGCCGGCACCGCGCCACGCGGATCTGGAGGCGTTGCTCGGACCGATCGTGGCCAGGATTGCGGAGGATCGCGGGCTCAATCCCGCCTTCGTTGCGCCACTGGACGGAGAGGTGATAACATTACTTCGGAGGTCGTGGCGTGGCGGCTCCGTGAGGCGCCTGATGCGATTAGTTGAAGCTCTCGTGACGGCGCGTGAAGCTTTCGCCGTTCGACAATAGCTAGACAGCTAGACGGGTCTCGATGGACACACCGTAACGCGTGGCCAGCGCGCCGGAGCTCACGTGCGAGCGGGAGATCTCGGCACGCGGCCGGGGTTGTGTGGGCTGGATAGGGATGGCGAGCATCAGCGCTCTCTACCGGCGAAGTGGCGGCGCAGACCTGCGAATCGTCATGCATTAGTTATGATCGTCCAGCGCGCCACATCCCGACGATGATCCGTAAATTAACAACTATAAGCCCTTCCTAGTAGCGTAGCTCAAACCTAGGGCGCAGGGGCAAGATCCGATTCTACGAGGTCGAATCGGTTCGATGTGCGGCAAGTCTGTACAAAATCCGGGATTTTGGAAGTTATGCGGATTGAGAGATCGCATCAGCATTGAGTATAAACTCTGGAATATGATGCCAAAAATGGTGGACGGCCAGTATAATTTGATTTTAAGATGCGGGCGTGTTCAATTATCTATCTAATACGTTCGGTCAAGTCTGCCCTGTAACAGCAGAGAAGTCATATTGGCGCCTCGGCGGAGCGCCTCCTGGCGGTGCGATGAGCGGATCTGCAGAGTTTACAATCCCTTAACCATAAAGGAGGCATGTGACCTATGGAAAATTTGTCATGAACTCGTGGCCGTAGCCGGTATGTGCGCACAGGATGCTGATTTCTCGGATACGGTCAGGCTGAAGATTGCCGTGTCGGACCGTGTCGTAGTCGTCAGTGAGGCTGATGTGGTCGAAGCTGTGGCGTCGATTGAGCTCAGGTCTTTCTCAGACTCCTCTCGACCGAGCTGCGTGACCGATGACGTCATCACTTGTTCACCGAAGGGCCGGAACCAGTCCATGATGCCAGTGGAGGAGCGGTGGTCCAGCGCTGTCGATCTGCTGCGGCCGAAGAAAGGCATTTCAAATCACGCCAGCTTCTTTGCTCGGCAGATTAATAGTACCAAGTTTAATCGGATTGGGTATATTACTGTAATCGATCTTGTCAATGTTTCGGCCATTGACAAGTTTCGTGATGCTTTCGAGGTCGATTCATTCGGCATCGCTCATTTTCATGATGAAATAGGTGCGTTCGCGCATAAATTTAGCAATCGAAGTGACATTAGAAATCAAAAATACTTGAATCGAGCAGATTATGAGAATATAAACACCGGAAAATTTCTATGCTGACAGTCACGCGAACGCCGCTGCGTATTAGCTTGTTCGGTGGCGGTACCGATTATCCAGAATACTTCGAGCGCGCGCCCGGCGCCGTAGTCGGCGCGGCGATCGATAAATACATCATCATCGCGGCTCTCGACCTGATTGGCTGCCAAGATTACAACTATAGATTAAGTTATTCCCGAGTTGAGCATTGCAATAATATTTCTGAGATCGAACATCCGGTCGTTCGAGAGGTGCTTAAGCATTTCGACGTGACTCGTAGGCTCGATATGAGCATCATCTCCGATTTGCCTGCGGCGGGCAGCGGATTGGGCTCTTCTTCGGCTTTCACCGTCGGTTTCTTGCGTACGATCTACGCGATATTGAATCAAAAGCCTACAAAGATCGAGTTGTCGAAGAAGGCGATCGAAGTCGAGCGCGAAATTTTGCGCGAGAACGTTGGCGTCCAAGATCAGCTGCATGCGGCCTTCGGGGGGATCAACCGTTTCGATTTCAGCGGCTCCGCGATTCGGATCTCGCCCGTTCAGATGAGCTCCGCTGCCATACAGCAACTCAACGCGTCGATGGTGTTGGTCCATACAGGCATCGCGCGGCGTGCAACGACAACGGTCGCTGCGCAGATCGCGGTAACCCGCGCGCGCGCGATCGACAAGGAACTGTCCGAACTCTACCGCCTCGTCGAGGAATGTGTCTCGCTGCTGGAGGCGGGAACGAGCGGCTGGCTCACGCAGCTTGGCGAGATGCTCTCCGCCTCTTGGCGCATCAAGCGGACCCTGTCGCGTGAGGTCTCGAACGCGGTGCTTGACGATCTGTTCGAAGCGATCATCGCGTCGGGGGCCTACGGGGCGAAGCTGTGCGGCGCGGGCGGGGGCGGCTTCTTCCTCGCTCTGATCGATCCTGATCGGCTTCCGGCCCTGATCGAGCGGGTCGCGCCGCTGTCCGTCGTTCCGATCGGCATCGACGTCGACGGGTCCACCCTGATCTATCGCCAGACGCGCTGAGCGGCGTCCTCACTAGCTCCAGCCTGGGCAGCCGGGCCGCGGGCTCATCGCGACGAGAGGCAACGATGCGAATTCTGATCACCGGCGGCGCGGGTTATATCGGGACGATCCTGGTGCCGATGCTGCTGGAGCGCGGGCACCACGTGACGGTGCTCGACACGTTCAAGTCCGGCGCCCCGGACCTGTTCTCGGCCTGCCAGTACGACACGTTCGAGCCGATCAAGGGTGATGCGCGCGACACGCGCATCTTGGACGAGTTGATCCCGAAGCACGATGTGCTCATCCCTCTCGCCGCCCTGGTTGGCGCTCCCCTGTGCAAGGAGGACGCGATCGGCGCCACGACGCTCAACCGCGACGCCGTGATCGCCTTGGTCGAGCGCGCGGGCGGCGACCAGAGGATCATCTACCCGACGACCAACTCGGGCTACGGCGTCGGCGAGGCCGGCAAGTACTGCACCGAGGACTCGCCCCTGCGGCCGATCTCGCTCTACGGCACGACCAAGGTCGAGGCCGAGAAAGCCGTGCTCGACAGCGGCCGCGGCGTCAGCCTGCGGCTTGCGACGGTGTTCGGCATGGCGCCGCGCATGCGGCTCGACCTCCTCGTCAACGACTTCACGCACCGGGCCGTGACCGACCGGGCGCTTCTGGTCTTCGAGGGCCACTTCAAGCGCAACTACATCCACATCCGCGACGTCGCCAAAGGCTTCATCCACGCGATGGGCAATTACGACCGGATGCGCGGCGAGGCGTACAATCTCGGCCTGTCGAGCGCCAATTTGTCGAAGCTGGAACTCTGCGAGCGCATCAAGACGCACGTTCCGAACTTCGTCTACGTCGAGGCTCCGATCGGCGAGGATCCGGACAAGCGCGACTACATCGTGTCCAACGAGAAGCTTGAGGCGACCGGCTGGTTCCCCGATTTCGATCTCGACCGGGGCATCAAGGAGCTGATCAAGGGCTTCCGGATGATCCGCAACTCGCGGTTCGCCAACGTTTGATCGGGATGGGCGGAGCCTACAGCGAACGCCCCGCCGGCGGCCCGACAAGGCGGCCGGTGCGGGAACGGACCGAGGTGATCATGAGTGCGATCGTCGATTTTCTCACGCAGACCCGTGACACCTTCCAGGCCGCCCTCGACGATTCCCGCTTCCATGCGACCCTCGCCGAGATCGCCGATCTCGTGACCGCGTCCCTGCGCGGCGGCGGCAAGCTCCTGACGATCGGCAATGGCGGCAGTGCTGCCGACGCGCAGCACATCGCGGGCGAGTTCGTCTCGCGGCTCAACTACGACCGGCCGCCGGCCGCAGCCATGGCGTTGACCACCGACACCTCGGTGATCACCGCGATCGGCAACGATTACGGCTACGAGCACGTGTTCGAGCGGCAGGTTCTGGCCCTCGGGCGGCCGGGCGATGTCCTGCTCGCCCTCTCCACGTCGGGGCGGTCGCCGAGCGTGCTGAAGGCGATGGACGCGGCCCACGACTTAGGCCTGCGGGTCGTCGCCTTCACGGGTGCGACGGGCGGGGCGATGCTCGAGCGGGCGGATACCTGCCTGCACGCGCCGTCGGACGCCACGCCGTTGATCCAGCAGATTCACATCACCGCCGCGCACATCGTGTGCGGCCTCGTAGAGGAAAATCTGTTCCCCCGTGGGACGGCAGCGTGAGGGGCGGCCTGTGACCGAGCCAGAGCGGAAGGGTGGAGGCCTTGTCCGGCAAGCCATGATCTTGTGCGGCGGCTTCGGCACGCGCCTCGGCGCGCTGACCTCGGCGATGCCCAAGCCGCTGCTGCCCGTGGCCGGGGAGCCTTTCCTAGACGTGCTGCTGTTCGAACTCGGCCGCCACGGCTTCACCGAAATCGTGCTGCTGGCCTCGTACCACAGCGAGAAGATCCGCGCCTACGCCGCCGACAACCCGGTCGCGCGACGCTTCGGCATGACGCTGCGGGTCTCGGTCGAGCCGGAGCAGGCCGGGACCGGGGGCGCCGTCGTGCACGCCCTTCCCGAGGCCGACGAGACCTTTCTCCTGCTGAACGGCGACTCGTGGTTTGACGTGAACCTGCTCTCCTTGCCCGCTATGGCGTCGCGTCACCCCGATGCAGCGATGGTCCTGTCGCTCCGTCGGGTTCCGGACGCGGCGCGTTACGGCGTCGCGCTGCTCGACGGCGTCCGGATCACAGCCTTCCTCGAGCGGCCGCCTGAGCCGGGTCCCGGTCTCGTCAACGCCGGCGTCTACCTGGTGCGCCGCGATGCACTCACCGGCTTGCCACCGGCCTGCTCGCTGGAACGGGACGTCCTGCCCGCTCTGGTCGCCGAGGGCCGCGTGGTCGGCGAGGCCCATGACAGCTACTTCCTTGATATCGGCGTGCCCGAGAGCTACGCCCGGGCCCAGGAAGAGATCCCGGCCCGTCGGAGAAGACCGGCCGCCTTCCTTGATCGGGACGGCGTTCTCAATCACGACCACGGGTATGTCGGTTCCGTGGACCGGTTCCAGTGGATGGCGGGCGCGCGCGACGCCGTCCGCGCGCTGAATGATGCCGGGTACTTCGTGTTCGTCATCACGAACCAAGCGGGGGTCGCCCGCGGCTTCTACACCGAGGCCGACGTCGCCCGTCTGACGGCCTGGATGCGGGACGACCTGCGCGAGGCCGGCGCGCATATCGATGATCTACGCTACTGCCCCTATCATCCAGACGGGACGGTCGAGGCCTACAGGGCGGTCCACGGATGGCGAAAGCCCGAGCCCGGCATGATCCTCGACCTGATGGTCCATTGGGACATCGACCGCGCGCGCAGCTTCCTGGTCGGCGATCAGGAGACGGATCTCGCCGCCGGCCGTGCGGCGGGGCTCGCCGTGCACCACTTCAGGTCGGACGACCTGCTCGCCTTCCTGCGGGAGGTCGCGCTGACGGGGTAGGAAGGGACCCAGGATGGGGGCTCGCCGGGGCACGCTTCGCCGTCCGGCACGCTCAATCGTGCGACTGAATCGAGAGTTCCGCTTCCGCGGCCTCGCGCATGGCGCGATCCCAGTCGAGCTTGCGCTTGGGCAGGGTCTCGCGCTCCGCGTCCGCAGCTTGCCGATCTCGCGGAGCGACGATCTGGATGTCGTAATCGGGCACGCTTCGATCCGCTCTTTAATCGACAATTAATCGTATTGGCGGAACGCGCGGGTCTTGTCAGCGGTTCGATCGCTCGATCCACAATCCGGTGATGGACATCATCCTGTGCCGGACAGGCCGATCAGGAGCATGGCGGCGTGTACGGCTCCGACGATGGCGCCCGACTGGGCGAGCTGTAAGGCCTCGGCCCGCGGTACGCGCAATACGGCGATGTCCTCGCCGGGATCCGGCTGCGCCGGCCCGGCCACGGCCACGCGCGCGCGGACGAGATGCATGCGGTTGGCGTAGCGGGCCGGATCCGCATTCAGGGTGACCACGCGCTCGGCATCCGCGAAGATGTAGCCGGTTTCCTCGCGCATCTCGCGCTCGGCGGCCGCGAGGATGTCGGGGTCAGCGGGGTCGATGGCCCCGCCCGGAAGCTCCAGGGTCGGGCCGCCATAGGCGTGACGGTACTGGCGTACGAGGATGACATGATCGGCCGCGTCGATGCCCAGCACGAGCGCGATGTCCGGCGTCTCAAGCACGTAATAGGGATCGACGATGTGACCGGACGGAGTCACGCAGTCGTCGGCACGGAGACCGAGCCAGCGATCCTTCATGACGTGGTGGGATTTGCGGACTGTCCAACTCGATGTCGAGATCATTGCTTTCTGCAGACTGAGGGTTCGTGCTTTCGGATATCTGCCGCGGTCATTGTGGATCTTCGCCCCTGATGGACATGCGCGATGGCAAAACTGTCTCGCCTTTCGGGTCTGACTTCGATCGAGGTGCGACCGCGCGTTGCGCTGCCCTGGCTCAGCCGATAAGCCTCGCGGGGTCGTAGAGCTTCGCGCCGCGGATGTCACAGGTCGTAGGATGACGGGAACGAAACTCGCCATGGCATGCCGCGTCTGCGATGGACGCGATGTCGAGCTGTTCCTCGACCTGACCGATCAGCCGCACTGCAACCGCCTGATCCCGCCGGAGCTCGCCGACCGGCGCGAGCCGCATTTCCCCCTGCGCGCCGGCTTCTGCCACGACTGCACGCTCGTCCAGATCGATCATACGATCCCGAAGGAGAGCATGTTCAGCGACTACCCCTACGTCTCGGGCACGACGAAGACGCTGGTGGAGCATTTCCGCCAGACGGCGGCCAGGCTCGTGGAGCGGTACGGCCTTGGGCTGCAGGACCTCGTCGTCGACATCGGCAGCAACGACGGCACGTGGCTGCGGCAGTACGAGCCCTTCGGCCTGCGTCGCCGCGGTGTCGAGCCCGCCTCCAACGTCGTGGAACTCGCCCGCGCCGCCGGCGTGCCGACGCTGAACCGCTTCTTTAACGCGGAGACCGCCGAGATCGTCCGCGGGCAGGACGGGCCGGCGAGCCTGATCACCGCCGCCGGCGTCTTCTTCCACCTCGAGGAACTGCACAGCGTCGTGAAAGGCATCGTCACGCTGCTCAAGCCGGACGGCGTCTTCGTCGTGCAGGCGATCTACCTGGGCGGCATGATCGAGAACACTGCCTTCGATCAGATCTACCACGAGCACCTGTGCTACTACACGCTCCGCTCCCTGGAGCAGCTGTTCGCGCGCCACGGCCTGGAGGTCTTCGACGTCAGCGTCGTCCCGGTCCACGGCGGCTCCCTCGAGGCGCATGTCGGCTTCCCCGGCGCCCACCCGGTCAGCGACGCGGTGAAGCGCATGCGCGCCAACGAGGAGGCCCGCGGCTACGGCAAGTTCGAGACCTATGTCGGCTTCGCCGAGAACGTCCGGCGCCTGCAGGCGGCGCTGCTCGACCTGCTGGAGCGCATGCACGCCGAGGGGAAGACGGTCCACGCCTACGGTGCCCCGGCCAAGGGCGCGACGCTGCTCAACGCCTTCGGCATCGGCCCGCGTCTGGTCCAGTACGCGGCCGAGAAGAATCCGCTGAAGTTCGGCCGGCTGATCCCCGGCGCCCGCATCCCGATCGTCGAGGAGGGCAGCGTGCCCGCGCCCGACGCCTATCTGGTGCTCGCCTGGAACTTCATCGACGAGTTCCTGGCGCGCGAGCGCCGCTACCTCGAGAACGGCGGCGCCTTCATCGTTCCGGTGCCGGAACTCAAGGTGATCACCGCCGCCGACCTGCCGAAGGCGGTCTGAGCGTGGCTGCCGTCTCCCGATCCTCCTTGCCCGAGACCGTCGTCGTCGTCGGTGCGACCGGGTTCGTCGGCCGCAACCTCGTCGCGCATCTCGCCGACCGCGTGCCGCGACTGATCGCGGTCAGCCCCTCCGGCCGCGCGGTGTCGGGGGCGCATGAGGCCGCGCGCTTCGATGCCCTGGAGGCGCTGTCGGTCCCCGCCGACGCGATCGTCGTCAACGTCGCCGCGCAGCGCTACGACGCCGACAAGTTCGAGACGGCGCAGAGCGACCTGCTGACCGGCAACGCCGAGATCGCCAACCGCCTCTACCGGTTCTGCCTGACGAAGGGCATCCGCGAGGTGCGCGCGGCCTCGAGCGTCGCGGTCTACCCGGCGGCCCTCGATCTCCTCGACGACGCGCAGGCTGTCGACCTGAACGCGCCGCCCAACCGGAACGAGGCCTTCTACGCGTGGTCGAAGCGCTGGTCCGAGGTGATCGCCGACCTCCACGCCGAGCGCTACGGGATCCATACGATCAGCTTCCGCCTGAGCAACCCCTACGGTCCCCACGACTCGACGGATCCGCGCAAGGCGCACGTCCTGCCAGCCTTCGTGATGCGCGCGCTCGCACCGGGGGAGCGCTTCGAGATCAAGGGCAACCCGCTGGTCGAGCGCGACTTCATCTACGTCGGCGACGTCGTCGACGTGTTCGCCCGCTCCCTGGAGATGCGAGAGACGAGCGACGCGCTCAACCTCTGCCGCGGCGAGACCACGACCCTGCTCGACCTCGCCCGCACCATCCTGGAGGTGGCGGGCGAGAAGCGGCCGGTGCACGCCCCCGACACGGCGACCCACGGCGTGCTCGCTCGCCGCTCGACCAACCGGCGGCTGCTGGAGCGCTTCGGGCTGTCGAGCTTCACGGGACTCGCGGACGGGCTGCGGCCGACGATCGCGTGGTATCGCGAGGCCTATCGCGGGGGGGCTGACCATGCCGGGGCCTGAGCGCGACATCGTAATCGGGGCGGATGGCTTCCTCGGGCGCAACCTCGTCCCGCGGCTCCGGGCCGAGGGCCGCGAGGTCGTCGAGATCGGTCGGGCGGCGGGTGACCTCTCCGCGTGGGCGAATGTCGAGCAAGCGCTGCGCGCGGTGCCGCCGGCCGGCCGGATCTTCCACGTGGTGACCCGCCAGCGGACCGGCGCGGTGCAGTACGACATCCAGGGCGAACTCCTGGCGATCAACGCCCGGATGCACCTGAACGTCCTGGAAGCGTGGCGCCTGTTCCAGCCGCAGGCCAAGCTCGTCTCCACGGGCTCGTCCTGCACCTATCCGGAGTCGCCGGAGCCGCTGCCGGAGGCGCGCTTCGGCCAGGGACCCACGCACCCGTCGGTGATCGGCTACGGGCTCGCCAAGCAGGTCCTGGCGACGGGCTCGGCGGCCTACGCGCACCAGTACGGCCTGAGCTTCCTGCACTGCGTGCTGGCGACTCTGTACGGTCCGCACGACAACAAGGCCTCCGACCGCAGCCACTTCGTCGGCGCCCTGCTCGACCGGGCCGTGCGGGAGAAGGCGGCGTGCGCTGCGCAGTTCGAGGTCTGGGGCAACCCGCAGACCGTCCGCGAGGTGCTGTACGTCGACGACCAGATCGACGCGATCCTGGCGGCCGACCGGGCGTTCGATAACGAGATCCTCAACTGCGCCGCCAACACACCCGTCACCGTCGAGGCGGTAGCCCGGGCCGCCCTGGCGGCCCTCGACTGGTCCGCCCCCCTGGTCAGCCCGCCCGGCTCGTTCCAGGGCGCGGCCTACAAGATGCTCGACTCGTCGCGGTTCCTCGACCGGACCGGCTGGCGGCCGCACATCGATCTCGAGGCGGGCCTGCGTAGGCTCGTCGCCGCGGAGTACGCCGGCCGTTGAGGCTGCCGCGTGCGCCTATGTCATAACCGCGCCCTCTGCGCGCAGGAGCAGATTCAGTTTCCCACTTTGACCGACTGCGCGGCTGAGCCTTAGCTTGCTCCACATGATGCGCGGTCCTCACTATGCCGAAATCTTCTACGTATTGCGTCTCTTGCCTGACGGAAGCCGACGTGCGGGTTCGACGGCTGATGCCCAACAATTCTTGGGGATCGAGATAGTGGGCCGCATCTGAGTTTCGATAGCAACGCAGCGCTGCTCTACCCCGAGAGCGCCCCGGCCGCCGGCACACGGGTGAATCTATCGCTCAGATCATCGATGCCTGGATCGCAGCGATTACACTTGTGAGGTGCCTACGGTCGGCGACCTCCAATATTCGAACTTTCGTCACAAGCCGGCTTGTCGTGTCCGATGCTCGGCCGGTAGATTGAGGGCAGCCAGCTTCAGGATCGAGATTGAGACGGGGTGTCAACGCCGTGTGCATCGTGGTTCTCCGTCAGTTCGTGTGGTGGGTCAGACCGCGCTGAGGACGCGCTGACGCAGGAGTTTGACGCTGGCGCGGCCATACATCTATCGCTTGGTCGTCTTCAGTCGGCTGATCTCGCCCTCGGCTGGCCCTGTTGACCACGGCAGGGCGATGGCATTCTCGACCCCAGCCAAATCACGTTGCAGGCCGGCAGCAAACCGCTTCGGCACGCTTGAGCGAGCCGCGGCCAGTCGATCCGCGACTGGTTCCGAGGACTGACCCCGCAGCATGCGCGCGAAGCGAACTGCCAAGTCGGCCGCCTTGGCCAGTTTCGGTGCAGTGCGCCTCAAGCGCGCGATGAACACGCCGTCCGCGCCGGCTATCCCCCCGGTATCGCTCTGCAGAAGCCGTGCAATCCGCCTCGTTCCGGGCGGCTTCCACGGGGGCAGGCCCTTGGCCGCCGGCATCGAGCGTGTCGCCGCCGGCCCGGCGCCGCACCGTCGCCCAGGCGCGCACGACTCGTGGATTGATACGAGCCCCAAGGCGATCGACTTCGCGGGCCAGGGCCGCCGCGTTGTCATAGGCCCGGTAAGGGTCGATGAGGCACGGGCGCGCTGGTTTCGCCCAGTTCGGCGGCTCGTCCCGGCGCAGCCAGCACCGCACCGTTTAGCGATCGAGGTCGTGATGGCGCGCGATGCCGGACACGGAGGCGCCGGCTCCATGCAACTGCAGGACCTCGGCGTGACGCGCCCGACCCGGCGCGTGTCTGGCGAGCCGGCGCCGGTAAACGGCTGTGGCCGGACGCGCATGGTTCTGCTCGGTCCGGTGCGCCGCGGCCCGCTCATCCCCGAGCGTGCGCGCCACAGAGCGGATCACGGCGTGCTCGCTGCCGACCGCCTCCTGCAACGCCTCGCCGAGGTTGCGCAGCAGATGCCAGCGGTCCAGGACGTGCACCGCCTCGGGCGCCTCCAGCCAGACGGCCTCGCCGTAGACCTCGGCCCGGTCGCGGGCGACGATCTCAACCCTAGGATGGCGCCGCAGCCATCCGGCAACCGCTTCGGTCTCGCGATCGGGCAGGAGATCGGCGATCACCCAGCGTTTCAGATCGACGATCACCGTGCCGTAGTGGTGCCCGCGTCGCCAGGCCCTTCGTCGATAGCGATCACGCGCGGCGGTAGCGCGACAGGGGCCGGCCCGGCCCGGACGATGCGCAGGACGGTGGATGGGCTGGCCGGGATGGCCAGACGGTGGGCGAGCCGCGCGGCTGGGGCCCCGCCGAGGGCGAGACCGAGGTGGCGCTGCAGGTCCTGAAGGCGCCGCGAGCGTCGTGCGTGTGGTGCCGCGACGTCCGGCGGGGTCTCACTGAAGGTCCGACGAGAGCAGGCGGGGTTGCGGCAGCGTAGGCGGCGCAGCCGCACGCACAGGCCGACGGAGCGACCCTGGCAGGGCAAGTCGGCGAGGTGCCGCTCGTAGGTGCCGTGGACGCTGTGCGACCGGTTACGGCAGGCGGGTCAGCACGGTTCTATCGACCGCGGCACCGCCAGCACCATCACGTGCTCGGGCTCGGCCGTGACGGCGACGACCCGCAGCGAGGGCGGAATGAACGGGAGCAGGCGCTTGGGCATGGGCGGACTCGGGCGACCATCATGCTGGTCCGGATCCGCTGGCGAATGCCGGGTCCCGGTCCGCCCACCCCACCACACGAAGTGACGGAGAACCATCATTCACCCGGCGTCGACACTGGGCTAGCAAGGCGAAGATCTGTCCCGCGTGTCGTGATCCATCCCGACACTCGGGATGGATCACGACACCCGTTTTACCCGACACGCTCCTGGTCGCCCGACGCTGCAACCTCCTAGCACTACCTGGGCACTTTGAGGTCAGACGGCAGCCGGAAGCGGCGGCGACAGTGCGGGCATCGCACCGGTGGGATGAGGCCGACGAACAGGCGGCCGATGATGGCCTGCCGCACGGCGGGCAGGCTCGGAGACGGTGGCGGTCCCGGTAGGCCGGCCACCTTTTTTTTCCCCATCCGTCCGGTCGGACCCAGCCAGGCGCAGGTGCTGCAGGTAGGCGCAGGCGATGCACGTCATCAGCGCGTGCCGGTGCAGGCCGGTCCAGGAGCGGCCCTCGAAGTGGTCGAGGCCCAGTTCCTCCTTCAACTGCTGGTGGCCCTGCTCGCACACCCAGCGCGCCTTGATCGTGCCGGCCAGGGCGCGCCGGGTCGTGCGGGGCGGCAAGTTCGAGAGGTAGTACTTGCGCTCGCCCGAGGCGCGCCACTCGCCCACCAACCAGACCTCGGCGCCCGGCAGATGGCGGTTGTTGCCCCAGATCGGACCGTCGCCCACCCGCACGCGGGTCATGGCAAACCGGGCCGCGAGCACGCCCTTCGTGCCCTGCCGCCACGTCACGCGCCGCCACGGCAGCGCAGCGAGAACCGCCTCGGCCTCCTGCGGCTCCTGATCCGGCACGGGTCTGCGCGCCCTCCCGCCCGGCTCCACCAGCCGCACGTCGGGATCGTAGACCTTCTGGTTCTTGGCGATCCCCACTGCCCAGGTCAGCCCGCGCGCGTCGAGGCCATGCCGAAACACGGCGCTACAGCCGTAGCCGGCATCGGCCAGTACCACACCGAAGCGGACGCCTTCGGCCTGCAGGCGGTCGAGTTCGGCAAGCGCGATCTCGCCCTTGCTCTGCGGCACCACCGCCGCCTCGGGCACACCTGCCCGCTCACACCGCTTCGGGTTGGCGACCCACTCCTCCGGCAGGAACAGGTGCAGGCAAACCGGCACGGGCACCTTGCCCCGCGCCAGGGTGAGGGAGACGAGCGACTGGCAGTTGGCCTTCTTGCCGAGGTGCCCGCAGTACTGGCGCGCCACGCCCACCGAGCGCGTGCCCTTCTTCGGCAGCGCCGTATCGTCGATCACCAGGCAGGCGTCGGATCCGCCGACCAGCCGGTCCGCGGTACGGGTGAGTTCCGCCCAGAGCGGGCCGTCGTCCCAGGCCGGGCTGGCGATGAAGTGCTGCAGTTGGTCGTGACCTGGCAGCCCGAGACGGGCGGCCATCGGCTGCAGGCTCTTGCGATCCCCGGGGCCGAGCAGGCCGCGCAGGTACAGCGGAGCCCAGGTCCGCCGCGTCTTGCGCCCCATCACGGCCAGGAACGGCACCAGCCACGCATCGAGATCCTGCCCCGACGGTCTCTCGGCCATGTCCGTCTCCCGCAGTGCCGCCGCAGGAGCAGAACGCCCAACGCCCTCCAAAGTGCCCAGGTAGTGCTAGGTACGGTTGGTAGACCCTTCAGCGACCCGTCATCGGCCTCTCCGGCGATCCGGAGGCCCTTACCCATAGCGAACGGGACCACTCAGCCTCGCGTATTGGCTGACCCTTGGGATTTTCAGGGCTCCTTGCCAACCTTGCGAAATCGGGAGTGCACGGAGGCGAGCCAGCAATGGGCTCGTAATACGCGCAATCCCGAATTCTGCCTCCGTGGAACCTTCTTGCGATGCCTCGCTCCGCTACCACACTTGCCAATTACGGGACCTCGTTGCGACTTACGCTGGCAGAGCGCCAGCTTCTCGATAAGGCCGCAGCAGAGCTCGGCCTCGGGCCAAGCCGCTACATCCGCGAGGTCGTACTGTCCGCAATCCGGCGGAACGCTGCTGCCTCCGGAGCCGCGGACACCCGGGCCACCCGCGCCCGCCTTCTGGCACATTGGACCATTCAGATCGGTCGGCTTGCCGACGAAGTCCGGACGCTAGCAGCCACTCCGGCCGGCGAGCTCGACCCAGCAGGCCTCGAGACGCTTAAAGCCACGATCGCCCAATGCCACGTGGCTATGGTCGTTGCCTGCGAGGAGCCCCGGTGATCATCACGATCCAGACGCATGGCAGGACGCGCCGCGATACGGCCGCCCTCCTCGCACATCTACAGAAATCCACTTCCGATCAGGTTGTCGAACTGATCCGCATTAAAGGAAGTCCCGCCTGCGAAATGGCCGAGGCGTTTGCAGATTTCGAGCGCATCCGGGACGGCAGTGCGGCCAAGGTCGCGCTCCAGCACCTGACGGTCAACCCTGGTCGTCCTTGGACGGCGGCCCAGCGCGACGAAGCGGTCGAACGCATCCTACGCGTGCTCGGCGCCGAGGATCATGGCCATGTCTTGATCGCCCACCGGAACAAGCCGCGGGCGCGTGGCAAGTCTGGGGACGAACATTTCCACCTCGTCATCGCTCACGTGGGCCCGAATCTGCGGGCGCTCGACCTCTCCTGTTCCTACGCCGAGCTCGAGGCCGTCCGCGCATCGATAGAGTTCGATTTTGGCGAACCCCTTACCCCATCCCGGCGCAGCGCCGCGATCGCGAAGCGTCTGCGCCGCGACGCTTTGAACGCAGTGGCCGAACGGGTTGAGGCGGCAGCTCTCCTGCGAGCGCTGCCTCGCTCCGGCATGACCAGCGGGATTCGCGCCCGGCTGGAGCGCCTCGGAATTGCAGCTCCCCTGGCACGCGCCAGGATCATGGAGGCTTATGCGCTCGATGAGGCAGGGTTCGAGGCCGCCCTGTCCCGGGCGGGTCTTACTTGTGCGCCCGGCGACCAAGCCGCTAGTACCTGGATCGTGCGACAGGGCGACGTGCTCATCGGCGCCCTCGACCGACTTGTTACTCGTCCCCGTTCCGCGGTGGCTGCGCGGATGCTGACCATAGCCGAAGCAGCGCGCAACCGAGCGGAAAGTCGGTTCGTCCCGGTCGAGGTTGGGGAGCCTGATAGCGTCCGGGACGGAGCGAAGGTGCCGGAGACGTTCGCCCGTACTGTCGACAAAATAGCGGATACCGAGATGCTGCACCTCTCGCGCCCGGACGCACTGTCCCCTCTTGAGGACTGGCGGGCGCGGCTCAAAGAGGATCTTGCGCGGAACAGGGCCGCTCTCGAAAAAGCCCGACAGCGTAGTCCTATTCCGCTGGATCGCCGGTTTGAGGAGGAAGGTGCCAGAGCCGAGTATCGCGCCGCCCAGGCGGCGCGCAAATCGGCGGAGGGTCTTGTCGAGACCCACGCCGAACAACGTCCCTCACCAAGATGGTTTGGGGGTTTGTTTCGCAGGAAGCGACGACCCAATCCTGAACTCGTCAAAGCTACGGCAGAGCTTCTATCAGCCTACAATAGAGAGGCGAATGCCCAGAAGGTGTGCGATCAAATTGCCTCTATCAGAAAGGCGGAGGCTGCGGCCTACGCGCTCCGGATGAAGATCGAGAATGCGGATTTTGGGCCGGTGGAAGACCATGCCGAGCACCAAATCTCCCTTCTTGAAGACGCCCTTGCCGTCTTGGAGCACGAGCCCTGGCGCGCGGACCTCGGCGCAGAAGCCATCTGCGACGGGGTGCGCCGGTTGCGTAATGCGGATCGACTCATCGAGGAAAGTTACCCAGACGACGATGCAAAACCGGCGAACGACCCCGTGTCGCCACGGCCTTTGGTTCAGCAATCGTCTGATGAATCTTCGGTCATAAACGCCCAACAACACGCGACCGCGCCATCATACCCTTAGTTGAATCTATCCTCATACCATTTGATGCCGTCATTATTTCCTACCGAACAACAAGCTGCTAATAATAATTGACATAGACATATTTCGAAAAGAAACATTACTCTAAGTGCGACATAGCCGTATGATCGGCGCTGTCTTTATTATGGGTATGAACCAAAATCTTGTTATGATTTATGAACTGGCGATGGGACGTGTAAATAATTGTTCCGCGTCGTCTGTCGCCAGAAGTCTAAATCTCCGAAAATCCCGCCTGTGATAAAGAAACTGGTATAATGGCATGTCGATGATGTTGTCGGCAAAAACCCTTCTTGTTTTCCAGGCACAGAAAGGCTGCTGGTCTGTCGCAAATCAAATGTTGACACCGCTGCGGTAGCTTAAAATTTTTAAGATCACGAGCCCAGCTGTCACCGGAATCCAATTCCGAGGATATTGAGGTCGCGATACTGGGATTGCGTAGAGATTTGGCGGTCGTTTCTTTCAATAAATGGCTGGACACCGTCTTCGGATCGGCTTGTTCGGCCAAGGGGATCGCCGCATCAAGGTCGAGGTTCGATACCGGCACCACGACTTGTTCTGAACTCGTCGACTCAGGCATAACCTGATCCATTTGATCTAACATTGGCAAATCAGATATGGATGGTACGGTTCCATCCTCAAGCATGTCCCTTTGAGAAACCACGGCGTCCCTCCAAGCCTTTTGGTAGACTGGGTGAATCAGGCGGCGACGCTGGCCTCCGGCTTTCACCCCGCGGCAGGCGATATGGCCAAATCCACGAAGAATTGTGATTGCATTCGCCACACTATGCGGATGCATGCCCGTTTCGGCGCTGATCGCAGCATAGTCGAGCATCCAGCCATCCTCTGCAAAGCCTGGTTGCTCCATCAGAAACCAAGCGATGCGGATCCCGCCTTTCGTTACTGCGGCATCCTGAGAAACCTGCCGGCGCCAATCTGAAATCATGATGATATTTCTGTCAGGCTGAAAATGAACACGTGCGTGGATCGCTATCCGCATCGACGGGATCGTGTTCGAGGCACGATTTAATGACCCTGCGGAAGCCTAGCAGAAAGCTGAATTTCACTGTCGGGATTTTGCACATGAGATCGGGGCGTGGGCGAGGCTGGAGTTGCATCGAACTCACTGTTCCACTCGTTCCTCAGCGTCGCCCGGTGAGCTTAACCATGACGGCCGCAGCCGATTTGAGCCCCCATCCCACAAGTTCTTTTGCATCGCACTCCGACTTGGCCTCCGCATAGCATCGCAACTCAGGCGCATTGCCCGACGCGCGGAAATGGATCGTGCGCCCGCCGTCCAACTCGATCCGGATCCCGTCCTGCTGATCGATCGAGGCCGATGATCCGATCGGGCCGAGGAAGGCAGCGCGGAAGTCCGGCTCCCGAAGGCGATCGAGGAAGGCGGCGCTCGTCTCGGACGGGGTGTTGGGCAGCCGATCGCTGGCCATCTCTCCCGCATCCAGGGAGGCCACGAGGTCAGCGAGGGAAGTGCCGGCGGCGCGCACCGCTGCCAAGGTGGCCAGGATCGGCAGCATCGCGTCGCGCGTCGGCAGGGCGGCCAATGTCCTGCCGTGGAGCGTGACGTCCGATCCGAGCAGGAATCCACCGTTTGCCTCGAAGCCGGCGACGATCCGCGCCCCGGCAGACGTCGCCTCCTCCATCCCGGCGATGACGAAAGGCGAGCCCACCTTCGTACGAACAACCTTCCGGAAGCCGCCGGAATGCTCGAGCGCCGAGCCGGCCGTGACCGGCACCACCACCGTGTCGGCACCCAGAAAGCGGGCGGTGATGAGCCCGAGCACGTCGCCCCGCAGGATCCGGCCCGCGCCGTCGGCTACCAGCGGCCTGTCGGCGTCGCCGTCCGTGGTCACGAGGGCGTCGAAGGAGCCCGGTGCCATGACGTCGCGGATGAAGGCGATGTCCTCCGGACGGTGGGCCTCGGTATCGATCGGCACGAAGACATGCGACCGGCCGATCGCCGTCACCTGCGCGCCGAAGCCAGCGAGCAAGTCGGCCATCAGGTCGCGGGCCACCGAGCTTTGCTGGTAGACCGCGATCCGCAGGCCTTGGAGGATGTCCGGCGCGAAGGCGGCAGCGTAGCGCTGCTGATAGCGCGCGATCGCGTCGGGTTCAGGCGTGGCGGGCGTTGAGGCTTGGCCCTCGCCAGATGCGCCCTCCTCCAAAGCGGCCAGGATAGCAGTCTCGTCGGCCTTGGTGATCTCACCCTCTGGCCGGTAGAATTTCAAGCCGTTGCGATCCTCAGGGATATGGCTGCCCGTCACCATGACCGCGTAGGCACCGCGCCGCATCGCTTCGAGGGCGAGGGCCGGGGTCGGCAGCGGGCCGCAATCGATCGCCGTGAAGCCGGCGCCTGCCGCGGCGTCCGCCACCGTCGCGGCGATGCCGGGGCTGCTGTCACGCAGATCTCGCCCGATGACGACCGTGCGCCGGCCTTCGCGCGGGGCGACTGATCGGAAGAACGCGCTGGCATAGGCGTAGCTCGGGCCGCCGACGAGGTCGGTTACGAGACCGCGCAGGCCGCTCGTCCCGAATTTCAGACTGCTCACGGTACCTCCTTGGTCGCCGCACGGGCGCTCGCGCACAGGATCGATGCCTCAAACCGTACGCAGGCTCAATGCTTGGCGTTGAGCAGCGCGCTCGGGCGGGTGGAGTTTGGGCTGCGCTGGATTTCGACTGGTGTACTGGCGCGGCTGACCGGCGTGTCGTGCTGGCGTGCTGGCGTGCGGCGCATTCTCGGAGCACCCATTTGCACCGGGTCAATCATTACGGCGTCAGGAGGCCGGCAACTGCTGCTCCAGATGCGCGCGAAGGATCGAGTAATGTCGGACGACTTCGTCGAGCCTTTCGGCGTTCTTCTTTCTGATCGCCTCTGAGCCGAGAGGCTCGCGGTAGGTCGCGGCGTAATGGGCGGCGTGCGACTTGAGTTTGACGGCGACGAAGTCGAGATCGGCCGACCACACGGCTTCCGCGCGAACCTGCTGGAGGCGTCTGGCGATCGCGAACCAGTTGAGATCGAGGGCGATGCCGCTGCCCATTTCCTTGAACAGATCGAACATCGAATCCAGAATGGCGATTGCGGACTGCGCGGACATAGCCGAACCCTCCATCAGGATCGTGCGGTTACGAGATCCGGGCGCACGTACCAGTCGTCGAACAGGGACAGCTGACGGAAGCGCCGTCGGTAACCGTGGCCGCTCAGCAGCGCGGCAATCTTCTCCCGGCTGCCCGAAAAATTATGCTCGACGCTGATCAGCGCGATATCGTGGCGGGTGAAATCGAAGCTCTGCAGCACGTCGAGCTCGCCGCCTTCCACATCGATGCTCACGTAGTCGATGCGCCGTGGCGCCCGAGCCTCCGAAAGGAATCGTTCCAGCGAGATGGTCGCCACCGGGTATTGCCGTCGCTCCTGGCGGAACTGGGCGTGAAAGTCGTCCCCGGCAAAATCCTCCATGCCGGAGAGCTCGCCGATGTCGACCTCGTTGAACAGAACCTCAATCCCGTCGGTCTTGTAGACGCACTTATCGGAGATGTAGCAGCTGCGATTGCGACGCAGCGCTTCATGCCAAGCCCGAGCTGGCTCCGCCAGGGCTCCCTGCCAAGCATAGGTCTTTTCCAGCAGGAGCGTGTTGCTCAGGCTGACGCCATCGCAGGCACCGAATTCCACGAAATAGCCGTTTCGCTTCTCTTGGAGCTCGTACAGCACCCACAGGTCCTGCATCAGCTGCGCGTTGGAGTACGGAGCCATCCGCGTGGCGAAGGACAGGAAGTCGAGATCCGAGCTGAGAATGTGCGGGTGGGCGTCCAGATTATCTCTCAGGTTGATCAGGGCATTGAACACCGTCAGGAGTTCGACATCCATGGTCCTGGGCTCCAGTCTCGGAACGGGATCGCGAGTGCGCGCAGACGTATCGGGGTTCAGCCGCGCGTGGCCGCTTGGCCCGGCATGCGCGAGGCCTCCAAGATCCGTTTCGAACCTTCGAACAGGACGCCGTGCTGAAGCGCGGCCGGTCCGTGATCCGGCACGGCCCGCGCAGCCTTGCGGATCGCGGAGAGAAAGCGCTTGCGACTGAACCCGTAGGGCCGCACGCTTCCGATGAGCGCCTCAATCAGCGTGGACGTCGCCTCCGACCGAGCACGGGCCAGATCGCGCTCGCGGAAGGCGGCGTCGCGCTCGGCCTGGAGGAGAGTCAATTCGATCTGCTGCTGTTGGATCCGACGAATGTATTTCGTCTCAGTGGCATGAACGGCACTCGTCATCGTGTGACAGCCCTGGCCCGAAGCGGTTGGAGAATTCGAAGCCGAAGGCTCGCGTCCCGATCACGCGGAAGCCTGCGGTCGGCTCTGGTGGGGCAGCCTGAGGATCGTGCCGGCCGCGGGTTGCGCGACTGTAGGGCAAACGCGCAACCCTGCATTCTTCAAGCTTGAAGCTTGCTGACGACATGCTTGACCAGCAGCAGGCCGATGCTGGCGCAGGTCAGGCCGAACATGATGATGTAAAGATAATCTACCTGAATGCCTGCGTAGGGATAGTAGGCGGACCTAACCCACTCGGCCAGCTGCATGGCTGGATTGTACTTCATCCAGTAGTATACTTTGTCGGGCATGTAGCTCGGGAGGAACATGACTCCGCTCGATACATACAGGATGATGCTGAAGAGCGCGTATCCGATCAGCCAGCCTGGAAAAAAGCCGATGATCGCTACGTTGATTGTTCCAATCCCGATGCCAAGTACGATCGCGGCAAGGTAGCCGCACATAGCCGTGAATGGGTCCGCTGGAATCGGATTGGTCCCTATGACGACCAGGATGGAGCAGACGACCAGCAACGCGAGGAAGCCGGTCACGATCTCCACGAGGATGCGGGCCAGGATCACGTCGAACAGCTTGACCTGCGGGTAATAGGTCAGCGGCCGGTTCATGATCACCGCCTTCATGACCTCGCGCGAAATGTACTGGAAAACCAGAACTGGAACCGCACCCGTCGCGAAGAAAAGAGCCCTGTTATCGCCGAGAGGCGCCGCCAGCTTTTGGAAAGTGTAGATCGCAATCAGCATGAAGACGTGCACGCAGGGCCAGAGCACGACCACGCCGTAGCCCCAGAGGGAGGCTCCGAAACGGGTGCGCATGTCCCGCAAAATCAACGCATGCAGCACGTGCAGATAGGACTCGATCGGGCTCTTCTGTCCCTGGACCGGCGGGAGGGCGGGCATCGACGTGACCTCTGGTTGCCGGGCCTGCTTCGATGAGAAAAGGGGCTAAAGTGCGTTGCCCGGTGCCCCCCGGTCGGATGAGGGGCGCATCGCGAGATCATAGTAGTCGCGCAGGAGGCCCTCGTAGGTCGCGGCTCGAACAACCCGGGCGCGGCGGTCATCCGCCGTGATGTTGATGGCCAACAAGTGGTCGTTGCAGGCGGCGGGATCGGTGGCGAGCGCACAGGGCAGGAGATGGCCGTTCGGCATGCCGCGCAGCCGCTCGGTCGGCGCGCCGAGGTCGAAGGCTGCCACCGGCAAGCCGGTTCGCAGGGCCAGGGGCAGCGCGTAGGAGTAGGTCTCGGGCCAGATCGACGGTAGCAGCACGAGGTCGGCCGAGACCTGGGTGACGAGATCGAGTGTCTCGTCATCCTCCCAGTGGCGGCCGGTCTCGGCGATCTGGAGGGCCGCCCGGGCGACCCGGTCGAGGGTCGGATCGTCGGTGGAGTATCGCCCCGTCTCGGCAACGCCGGCGCGCTCCAGGCCGCCCGTCAGGGCAGGGTCCGAGTAGCCCACAATCGCGAAGTGCAGCGGCAGGTCCCGCTTGCGCGCATCCGAGGCCAGGGCCTGCAACAGCAAGCCGCCTTCGGGGAGGCTGATCGCGCCGAGCACGGCGACGCGGCGGACGCGTCCGGGCCGCTGCAGGGCGGTCGAGCGTACCGACCGCTCCGGCTCGACGTGCGGCCGCACCGTGACCGACAGATCCGGGTAGACCGTCCGGATCCGGGCCGCCGTGTCGGAGGACGGCGCGAACACCCGCGCGGCGCCGGCCAGGAACGCCCCGAACACCGCCCGCCGCTCGCCCGGATCCGGCTCCTCGAACCCGTCCGCGTCCACCGCCAGGCACGACCGGCACTCGCTGACCGGCGCCAGGCCGCAGTAGCGCCCGTCCGGCTGCACCAGGTGGTTGCGGTGGCACACCGGCGAGTAGTCGTGCAGCGTCCACGCGTAGGGCCGCCCCGCGCCCGCCACCACCGCCATCAGCGCCCGCGCCGCGCCCCAGCGCAGCCCCGCCAGCGAGTGCACGTGGATCAGAACCGGCGCCAGCTGCCCGACGAAGTCGGCGAGCTCGGCCGCGTCCCGCGGCAGGTACAGGCTGTCGAGGTTGGGCAGGTACAGGAACTCGGGGCCGCGATACGAGACGTGAACCTCCAGGTTGCGGGTCCGGTCGATCTGCAGCAGCACCACGCTCAGGCCCTCGGCCCGGGCCTGCGCGACCATGTCGTCGATGTGCCGCTGGATGCCCCCGCCCCAGCTGTGCGTCACGTAGAGCAGCGCCCGCCCCGAGAAGTGCCGGGCCAGCCGCGCCCGGTCGAGCCGCGCCCGCCCGCGCCGGCCGGGATCGGCCTGGACGAACTGCCCGACCCGGGCCGGGTAGTCGGGGTGCTTGGCGAGCAGCGCCGCCTGGCCCTGGTCGTACTCGCCGCCCGCGTCGAGGCCGAACGAGATCTGGCCGGCGTGGTGGACGAACACGTCCTCGGCGAGCAGGTTGACGAAGCCGGCCTTGATGGCGCGCAGGCACCAGTCGTTCTCCTCGCCGTAGCCCTTGCCGAAGGCCTCGGCGTCGAGGTCGCCGACGGCGTCGAGGGCGGCGGCGGTCATGTACATGCAGAAGCCGACGCCGGTGGGCACGGGCACGGCGCGGCCGCGATTGACCTGCGCGGCGAGGCGGTCGAGGTCGGGCCGGGCGATCTCCAGCGGCATGGTGTTGTTGGCGTTGAAGCGCGGGTAGGAGCAGATCGTGGCGTTGTTGGACAAGGGCGTGACGCTGCCCACGGGCAGCCCCGCGCCCATTCCCGCCTCTGCCTCTACTCCTGCCCCTTCCTCCGTGTCGGAACCGGCCTGAGGGTCTGTCTGAGGTTCGGCGTGGGCGACGAGGCGGTCGAGCCAGTCGCCGAAGACTTCAGCGTCGGAGTTGAGCAGGACGACGGCGCGGCCCTGGCGCAGGCCGAGGGCGCGGTTGACCGAGCGGACGAAGCCGAGGTTGCGCTCGTTCTCGACGAGGTGGAACAGGCCGCGTCCGGCGAGGGCGGCCAGCTCCGCGGTGAGCTGCAGGTCGGGGGAGCGGTCGTTGACGGCGAGCAGGGTGAAGGGGGTGGCCTGGGGCGCGGACAGGCAGGCGTGGAGGGCGCGCAGGGTCTCGCCGCGGCCCTTGTAGACGGGGACGATGACGACGACGCGGGCCTGCGCGATAGGCAAGGCGCGGGGCAGGCGGTCCCACGCGTCGGAAGCGGGGGCCTCCATGGGCGGGTAGGTGCCGAGATCCTCGGGGCAGCCCATCAGCCCGGCGACGCGGCCGGTGCGCACGTAGTGCAGGAACGGCGACTCCCCGGCGGCGAGGAGGTGACCGTAGGCCCGGCGATAGAAGCGCGTCGAGAAGGTCTTGCTCGGGTCGCGGTCCTCCTCTTGGCCGTGGGACAGGAAGTGGATCGCCGGGCCGTTCTCGAAGCCGCGGGTGTCGGGGTAGCGCTTGAGGTACCAGGGCGCGTCGAAGAGCGGCTCGATCAGGCGGGCCTGCTCGAACAGGTCCGCGTCCTCCTCGGCCGGCGGCGCGCCGTAGCGCGGATCGACGGCGTCGCCCGCGAGGTCGTCGCCCCGCAGCAGGGCCCGGGCGAGGTGGTGGACGAAGGGCGCGATGCCCGTCGCCTCCGCGGAGGGATGGTGCGCGCGGTAGGCCCAGCCGTTGAAGTCGGGCCTGGGATTGCGGCCCTCGCGCCAGCCGGTGTCGCAGTAGTCGCGCACCGCGTCCTCCGCCTCGGACAGCCCGTAGCGCGCCCGGTAGAAGCCGTGGTCGAAATGCCCCGCCACCAGCCGCGCCTGCAGGTCCAGGAACGCATCCCGCTCGAGCGCCCCCTGCCCGATCGCCCCCAGCCAGCCCGTGTCCTCCACCGGCGCCCGCGCCGGCCGCAGCCCGCAGACCCGCAGCAGCGCCGCCAGCGTCGAGCGCCCCGGGCCGGGATCGCGCAGCTCCCGCCAGCCCGCCTCGGCGAAGTGCAGGAACGGCTCGCGCCCGCCCGCGTCCGGATAGGTCGCCCGGTACCACGCCGCGTCCACCGCCGGCAGGTTCAGCCGGTGCGGCTCCGCGAACGGCTCGGCCCCGGAGAGCCGGGTCTCGGCCACGTAGCGGAAGAACGGGTCGTCCGCGACCGCCCGGCTGCCGGCCCGCGCCTGCACGTAGCCGGCCGGGTCGAAGTCCGGCCGCGGGCCGATCCGCGCCCGCCAGCCCTCCGCCACGTAGTGGCGCAGCAGCGCCGCGTCCGGGGCGTCGGCCAGCGCCTCGGCCTGCGGTCCGGGCAGGCGCTGCCGGTAATGGGCTGCGTCGAAGTAGGGGGCCAGTGTCTCGATCCGCAGGGCGAGCGCGGCGTCCGGGTCGGGTCGGGCGGGACCGCCGTGGAGGACGTAGTGGACCAGCGGGTTCTGTGTGGCGAAGGTGATCCCGCGGCTGAGGCAGTAGGCCAGGGTGTCGAATTGCGGCGCCGGCTCGCGGCCCTCGCGCCAGCCGGAGGCCATGTAGTGGTCGACCGGGTCGACGCCGGCGGCGGCGAGGTCGGGGTTGCCGGCGAGGTAGAAGGCGCCGTCGACGAGGCGGCGGGCGAGGCGGTGGGCCTCGGCCGTGTCGGGCTTGGGCAGGGCGGCCGGCTCCCCCTCCCCTTCACGTCCGGCGCGGCGGCGCGCGAGGGCGTGCAGGAGCGGGTTGATGCCGGCGCGGGCGAGGTGGGGATGCTGGGCGAGGTAGGCAGCGGAGTCGAAGTCGGCGCGCGGGTCGCGGCCCGCGCACCAGCCATGGACGAGGTAGTCGCGCACCGGGTCGGCCGTGATCCCATACCAGCTCGCGTAGAACGCCGCGTCAAAGTGTGGGGTAAGGGCGGCGATCTGCGCGTCCGCGGTGACGAGATCGTCTGCCGCCGGCAGGCCGCGGCGGGCCGCCAGCCGGATCAGCGGGTTGCCGCTTGCGCGGACAGAGCCGGAGCGCGCCCAGCGATGGTACAGGCCGCGGATCTGCTTCAACGCGCGGCGCCCGTTCTGTCGCACGACGGCCGCCAATCGCTGTCGGAGGGCAAGTCGGGATCGGCGCTGGGTTCGGGGCCTGGAGCTCGGGTGAGCATGTGTTCGCGCGGGCTGGATCGAAGGCGTGGCGGTGCGCCGGGCAAGGCGTCGCACCGACGGGTCATCGCCCTAACGGAACGCGCGCGCGGGGTAAACAACGGCTGATCCTCCCTCGGCATCGCGGACACCTCTGATACGCTCGTGCTGAGCGGGGAAGGTGTCGGATGGCGAAGACGAGACGCGAGTTCACACCCGAGTTCAAACGCGAAGCGGTCGCCCTGCTGGAGAG
>NZ_JBKFBI010000041.1:0-40479 GCF_053346095.1 Methylobacterium sp. A52T
GTCGGCGGCGGCTCGGGGGGGCGCGGCGCGACCGCCGGCGCAGCGACTGGCGCAGCGGCCGGGGCCGGGCGCGGCGCGACCGGCGGCGAGGCCTGCTTCGCGGGGGGACCCGGCACGTCGATGGCGGTCGCGGCCGGCTCCAGAGGCTTGGGACGGACCACGTCCACGTACATGGCGCCGTCCTCGCGCTCGGTGCCGATCCTGAACCCGTCCTCGGGCGTGATCAGGAGACTCGCCGAGTTCGCGTCGGTCTCCGTCGCCAGCTTGGCGATTCCGGTGCGCGGACGGCCGCGGGTGCCGCTCGGATCGATCGTCCAGGCGCCGATCACCCGCACGCGCGTCACGGGTCCCTCGGCGGTCACCGTGGAGACGGCCTCCGCGGGGAGGCGCAGCGACAGCCGCGTCAGGGTCGGAAGCAGCGCCAGCTCGAGCGACAGCGCCCGGCGCACCGGCTCCGGCGTGCGCGCCCTGAGCGCCTCCTCGGCCGCCCGGGCGCGGCGGGCGAGGTCGGCAACCACCTCGGCCGGCAGGGGCGGCATGAGACCCGACCACCCCTCCGGAAGCAGGTCCACGAACACGCGCTCGCCGGCCGACTGGACGTTGGCCCGATAGGGACGCTGCAGGGCGAGGCGGAGCCCCGTGCCGTCGGGATCGCGGCGGACGCTGGCGATGAAGGCCGGCATCTCGTCGGCGAGGTGCTCGGGCCCGGGCGCCACACGCTCGCCGTAGCTCAGGAGCAGGACGCCACCGGCGAGCTTCGCCTTGACCGCGACCGGCTTGTCGAAGGTGAGCACGATCCGGCCGTAGCCGCCGGCCCCGGTGCCGACCTCGCTGCCCTTGGTGCTCACGAGCCGCGCGGCCAGCGCGGGCGCGATCCCCACCAGAAGGGCGAGCAGCGCCAGCGCCGCGGTCAGCACCCGCGCGCCGTGTCCTCGACCGTTCCGGGGTCGCCCGCCCACCGATCCCATCGCCTCGCCGATCCGAACCCGGCGCGCGGCACCCGAGGGACCGCGGCGCGCGGCGCCACTTCTCGGCGGGATCCTGCTCGACCGCGGCTAACGCTGGCTTAACCGTAACCGGAAAAGGCCGCGGGCCGCCGCGCGGCTCAGCCGCCGAGGGCGACGGCGCGGTCGAAGGCCTGCGAGAAGCCCGTCAGCGGCACCGTGACGGTGGCCGGCTCGGTGCCGCCCGCCTTCTCGCCGGTCACGGTGAGCGCCTTGGCGGTGCGCATGCCGTCGAGGGCGAGCGTGGGGAAGCTGATCGCCACGATGCAGCCCTCGGCGCTGCAGGTCGTGTAGGGGGCGCCCTTGCCGAGGGTCTGCTCGTCGAGCTTGAAGGTCACGCCCGGCTCGATGGCGAGCCCGAAGGGCATCAGCACGATCCCCTCGGCCCGGCCGTTCGCGGGCGTCTGCAGCTCGAAGCCGAACTTGCGCCGGCCGGTCCGCGAATCGCCCTGGGCCTGGGCCACGATGCAGGTGACCTTGTCGCTCGGGCGCGTGCAGGTCATCGTCCAGTCGCCGTAGCTCTCGCTGACGGTGCTGGCGCCGGCGGGCCACACGGCGTGCGCCGCAGCGGCCGCCGGCGTCGCGGCCTCCTCGGGCTTCGCCGCCTCGGCGGGCTTGGCCGCCTTGTGGGGAGCCGGCTTCGGCCGCGGCTTGGGCTTCGGCTTCGCGGGCGCCTCGGCGGCGGGAGCGGCGTCGGGTTCGGCATCCTGCGCGTGCGCCGCCAGGTTCGGGACCGCCGCAAGCGACGTCGCGATCAGGCTGAGACGCAGAAGCGCACGAAATGTCGGCATGGAATCACGATCCCCCGGAGAGCCACTGGGCGGCAGTGCCGCCTAATGCCCAAGCCGGGGCGACGCAATCGCCGGACGCAGCGCCGGTGGGTTGCGCGCGTCTCAGAGAGGGTTCGGGCCACCGATCGAGCGGGCGAGCGCGCAGCGGCGGGCGAAGGCATTCTCCGCTCCGCCGCGCAGCGTGCGGGCGACCGCGAAGACGAGGGTCAGGAAGCCGGGATCGCGATCGGCAGTCTCGACGGCGGGTCCGGGGATCCGGGCGGTGATGAGCGCGAGCATGACGGACTCCAGGTGCGAGGTCCCGGGCGTTTCGTCGCTCCCCAGTTCCTGCGGCCCTCTGCGCGGCCTTGCTGCATCGCAATATGAGGCCCCCGCCACGAGACTGCCACTGAGCAGATGATAGGGGACGCATGCGCTGGATTCATACTTCGCCCGACATTTCGGTGAGGGCGCGTTAACGAAGGGTCACACGGGCGCGGTTGACCACCGACGGGCAAGCCGCCATTGAGCGCGTTTCCGGCGACTCGGGCCCTGAACCGCACCGGCACCGCTCCGGCGGCGCGGGCCTGTCGCCGCACTGTCACACGCGCGCCATAACCCGCCCGCGAGCCAGATGAGCGGACGCGCCCGGCGTCCGCCAGACGAGGATATCCCGCATGACCGACCAGCCGACCCATCACCCGACCCATGGCCGGATCACCGGCCCCATCGTGATGATCGGCTTCGGCTCGATCGGCCGCGGCACCCTGCCGCTCATCGAGCGCCACTTCGAGTACGACCGCGCCCGCTTCACCGTGATCGACCCGGTCGACACGCATCAGCCCCTCGCCGAGAAGCACGGGCTGCGCTTCGAGAAGGTGGCCCTGACGCCGGAGAACTACCGCGACGTGCTCACCCCGCTCCTCACCGAGGGCGGCGGCCAGGGCTTCTGCGTCAACCTGTCGGTCGACACCTCCTCCCGCGCCATCATGGAGCTCTGCCGCGAGCTCGGCGCCCTCTACATCGACACCGTGGCCGAGCCCTGGCCGGGCTTCTACTTCGACAAGTCCAAGAGCCAGGGCGACCGCACCAACTACGCGCTCCGCGAGAACATCCTCGACGCCCGCGCGCAGAAGCCCGGCGGCACCACGGCCGTGTCGTGCTGCGGCGCCAATCCCGGCATGGTCTCTTGGTTCGTCAAGCAGGCGCTCCTGAACATCGCTCAGGACACCGGCCTGCAGCGGCCCGAGCCGAAGACCAAGGCCGAGTGGGCCGCCCTGATGAAGGATCTGGGCGTGAAGGGCGTCCACATCGCCGAGCGGGACACGCAGCGCGCCAAGAATCCGAAGCCGCGGGGCGTCTTCGTCAACACGTGGTCGGTCGAGGGCTTCGTCTCCGAGGGCAACCAGCCGGCCGAGCTGGGCTGGGGCACGCACGAGACCTGGAAGCCCGCCAACGCCCGCGAGCAGGAGAAGGGGTCGCGCTGCGCGATCTACCTGCTGCAGCCGGGCGCCGACACGCGGGTGCGCACCTGGGTGCCGACCGCCGGCTCGCAGTTCGGCTTCCTCGTCACGCACAACGAGGCGATCTCGATCTCCGACTACTACACGGTGCGCGAGGGCGATAAGCCGGTCTTCCGGCCGACCTGCCACTACGCCTACCATCCGGCCGACGACGCCGTGCTGTCGCTCCACGAGATGTTCGGCAAGGCCGCCCAGGTGCAGGAGCAGCACCACATCCTCGACGAGACCGAGATCGTCGACGGCATCGACGAGCTCGGCGTGCTCGTCTACGGCCACGCGAAGAACGCCTACTGGTACGGCTCGCAGCTCTCTATCGAGGAGACCCGCCGGGTCGCCCCCTACCAGAACGCCACCGGCCTGCAGGTGACCTCGGCGGTGCTCGCCGGCATGGTCTGGGCCCTGGAGAACCCGGAGGCCGGCATCGTCGAGGCCGACGAGATGGACTTCCGCCGCTGCCTGGAGGTCCAGACCCCGTATCTCGGCCCGGTCGTGGGCGTGTACACGAACTGGACGCCGCTCACCGACCGCCCGGGCCTGTTCCCGGAGGACATCGACACCAGCGATCCCTGGCAGTTCCGCAACGTGCTGGTGCACGGCTGAGGCTTCCGCCGCGCCCCGTCAGCCGGGGCGCGGATCCGCGCCGGATCGGCGGCGGCGTCCTGCGCACACGAAGGGGCCTCCGAGATGCAACGATCGCGGAGGCCCCGCGGCCTATGCCCGGGATGACACCGGCCCGGACAGTTTCGGCCGGCTCGGCTACTCGGCCTGCCGCCGCGTCACGAGGGTGCGGCCCGGCTCGACCTCGTTCTTGTCCTGGTACAGCGGCACGATCGCGCGCAGCCAGCCGCGAACCTCGCGGCCGCCGTAATTGCGCTCGACCACGTCGTGCGTGAGGTAGGCCTGCAGGTTCACGGGCCCGAAATTGTAGCCGACGAGACCGCCCACCGCGATCTGGCCCTGCGGACGGTAGCTCGCCACGCCGGTGGGAAGGTCCGTCGACCCGAAGGCCACCGCGCCGATCTGCCAGGAGCCGAATTTCTTCGTCATGGTCAGGTCGAGGTTCATGTAGTCCGGGTAAAGGGTGCCGCTGGGCGAGCGCGTGTCGAGGAAGACGCCGTAGAGCAGGTTCGCCGTCAGGTTCCAGCCCTGGCCGGTGTAGCTCAGCGCGAAGCGGTGGGTCAGCGAGGCTGACTGCGTCAGGAACCGCGTCTGGATCGGCAGGTAGCCGCCGAACAGGTAGCTGAAGCCGACATCGCCGCCGAGGTCCCAGGCGAGCTGGGCCGCCAGCAGCTGCTGCCCGACGCCGCTCTGATAGGGCGCGCCCTGGCTGCTCGCCGCCGCGATCGGCTGGGTGAAGAAGAACTGCAGGCGCGCACCCGCGACATCCCAGGGCGTCGCCCACGCGAAGGTCGGCAGGTTGACGTTGGTCGACGAGTCGCGCGGGAGCGTGCCGCGCACGCCGAAGCTCGACAGGTTCACGAAATACAGGCCGACCGGCAGCTGGTCGCCTACCGGCAGGCCGACCGTCTGTCCCGGCTGCGCCGCGGACGCCGCCCGCGCGGTCGTGGCCGTCGACGCGGCTGCGATCGGGGCCGAGACGGCAAGAGCCGCCGCCGCGACCCACCGTGACGTCAGGCTAAATCCGGCCATGAGAACCCCGAACTTGAGCCCCGTCATTCGGGGCCATCAGGGTTTGACGGGCGTTCACTCGGACAGCATCCAGCCGTTACGGCCAAGCCGTGCGCGATCGCACCACGTCGACAGACCGTTCTCTCGGCGAGGGGACTAAATCACCGCCCCTCGACTTCGACGACGAAGTCGCCGCGGTAGGTCGTGCCCTCCACCGGGTTCGAGATCCAGCGGCAACGGCCGACCCGCAGGTCGTGGCGGGCGTGGAAATGCCCGGAAATCCACAGCTCAGGCCGCTCGGCCTCCGCGAGGTCGTCGAGGGCCGTGCTGGCGTAGAAGGCCGGCACCCACCAGGGGACGCCGGGCGCGTCCCGGAACCGGTCGGCCGCGAGCGGGCTCGCCGGGTGATGGGTCACCACCACGGTCGGTCCGTCGTGCGGGGTCCGGAGCGCCGCGTGCAGGGCCGCCCGCTCGATCCGGTGGTCCGCCATCGCGTCCGCCGGCTGCCAGGGGCTGCCGTCGGCCTTGCGGATCGAGCCGAGATACTCCCGCGAGCCCGTCACCGGATCGGTCATACGCGACGCCGCGTAGGCCACCGGATCGTCGGGCCGGTTCGGCGCGTCCGGTGCGAGCCAGCGCCCCGCGAGGGTCCAGTCGCTCCACAGGGTGGTGCCGACGAAGCGGACGCCGTCGATGACGCGGCTCCGCGCGTGCTGGAGCAGGTGGATCCGCGCGCCGAGCCCGTTGAGGCGGCCGACCTCGGCCTCGAGGGCGGCGAGCAGCTCCGGCGCGGTCCGCCGGTCGCCGGTCGGCGCGTAGCGCTCGTGGTTGCCCGGCACCAGCACGATCGGCCGTCCCTGCGCGAGGTGCAGCAGCGCCGCGAGCCCCCGCTCGGGATGTCCCTCGTGGAGGTCGCCCGGGCAGGCGAGCAGGTCGAACGGCTCCGCGGGCGGCGCGATCCGGTCGAGGCGGCGCCGCTCCAGGTGCAGGTCCGAGATGGGGAAGATGCGCATGATGGTCGCTGCCGTGTCGCCGCTTGGGGGCCGCCCGGGGGCCACTACCGCGCGGCTCTGCGCTCGGCCGCGGCCGCCTTCAGGATGTCGGCGGCCGAGTCGGCGTTGAGGATCGCGATCCCCGCCGCCACGACGAGGTCGGGCCAGGGAGACGGGTGGAGGGCCGTCACCAGGCCGGCGGCGATGATCGCCAGGTTGGCGACGGCGTCGTTGCGCGCCGAGAGGTAGGCCGCCCGGGTGAGGCTGCCTGAGCCGAAGCGGTGCCGGGCGAGCATGAGCGCGCAGGTGAGGTTCACGGCGAGCGCCCCGAGCCCCGCCAGCGTCAGGGGCAGTGCCGCGGGGGCGGTGAAGTCGGCGATCTTGCCGTAGGCCGCCCAGGCCCCCGCCAGGGCCGGCAGGAGCAGGATCCCCGCCATGGCGGTGCCGAGCCGGGCGCGGTTGCGGGCGCTCCAGCCGAGGCCCGCGAAGATCAGCAGGTTGATCGCCGCGTCCTCGAGAAAATCGAGGCTGTCGGCGATCAGCGCCACCGAGCCGATGGCGAGCGCCACCGCGATCTCGACGCCGAAATAGCCGAGGTTGAGCGCCGCCACGCGGGCGACGACCGGGCGGAGGGCGGGCGGCGCGGGCCGGGGCGCATCATCGGCGATCACGGGACGCCTCTTCGCCGACGCGCGCGGCGCTGTCGAGCCGCTGTTGAGAAAAGCCTGTCCGCGGCTCAAGAAAGTTCGAGGCCGTTACGCCTTTGTCCGGGTGGATTCGCCGCCGGGATCGTGCGACGCCGTTGCCGGAGCCGGCTGCACGAGACGAATGACCGGCCGGAACCGGAGGTCTGCCGCGTCATGCTGCCCGAACTGCGCGTGCTCTATTTCGAGGATCTCGAGGTCGGCCTGTCGGAGACCCTCTCGAAGACCATCGCCTCCTCGGACGTGGTGGGCTTCGCCGAGATCACCGGCGACCGCAACCCGATCCACCTGTCCGAGCACTTCGCCGCGCGCACGCCGTTCGGCACCCGCATCGCCCACGGACTCTACACGGCCGGGCTGATCTCGGCGGTGCTCGGCACCCGCCTGCCGGGGCCCGGCGCCGTCTACATCTCCCAGACCCTGAACTTCCGCGCCCCGGTGCGGATCGGCGACGTCGTCGACGTCACCGTGACGGTGGCCGAACTCATGCCCGAGCGGCGACGCGCGCGCCTCGCCTGCAAGTGCTCGGTGGGCGGTGAGACGGTCCTCGACGGCGAGGCCCTGGTGAAGGTGCCGACCAAGGCCGAGGCCGACCCGCTGGCGAACCGCTCCGACCGGTCCCAGGGCTGAGGTGACTCCGGTCCCGGAGCTCCTCACCGACCCGGACGATCCCCGCCTCGAGCCCTACACCCGGATGCGCGAGCGCGACCTCGTGGGCCGCGCCGGGCGCTTCATCGTCGAGGGCGAGGTGACCCTGCGGCTGCTCCTCGGCCGCCGCAGCCGGTTCCGCGCCGAATCGATCCTCCTCGCGCCCGAGCGCTGGCCCGGACTCGCCGCCGACGTCGCCGCCGCCGCGGAGCCGCCGCCCGTCTTCGGCGCCTCGAAGGCGGTGATGAGCGCCGTCACCGGCTTCCCGATCCACCGCGGGGTCCTGGCGGTCGGCCTGCGCGGGCCGGAGCCCGCCGCGATCGACCTCGTACCGCCGCCGCCCGCGCCCGCCCTCGTGGTCGGCCTCGCGGGCCTGACCAATCACGACAATGTCGGCGCCGCCTTCCGCAACGCGGCGGCCTTCGGGGCCGACGCCGTGCTCCTCGACGGGGCGAGCTGCGACCCGCTCTACCGCAAGAGCATCCGCGTCTCCGCAGGGGCCGCCCTGATCCAGCCCTTCGCGCGTCTCCCGGAAGGGCAGGACTGGCTGCGGCTCGCCGAAACCCTCGATCTCCAGCCGCTGGCCTTCAGCCCGGGGGCGACCGAGACTCTGGACACGCTCGACGTCCCGGCGCGCGCGCTCCTGATCCTCGGCACCGAGGGGCCCGGCCTCGATGCGGCGACGCTGGCCCGGGCGCGTCCGATCCGGATCCCGATGGCCGCCGGCTTCGACTCGCTCAACGTCGCCACCGCGGCGGGCATCGCCCTCTACACCATCGCGCGCGGCCAGGGGCGCCTCGCCAAGCCGTGAACGCGCCGCGACGACAGCTCCCTTCGCCCGGGCCGGCCGTTTGCTGAACTCAGTATTCTCCGCCCGGACACTACGGAACAGGGCCGACGAACAATCGTCCGCCTGCAACACATGGACATCTCGACGCCGCGCGCTGGTGTGCGCAAGCTGAGATCTCAAGACCGTCACGACGCCGCGCCGGATCGCATGTCGAGTCTCCCGACGCTTCACTTCAACACCGATCACCTCGACCCCGCGCAGGCCTTCGCGGCCTGGCGCGATCTGATGGCACCCATCGTCCGGATCGAGCAGATCAAGGGGGCTCCGGTGCCGCGCGGGAACCTGTCCTGCACGGTCCTGGGGGACGTCCTCGCCAGCCGGATGGTCTTCTCGGCCCAGCACATGGTCCGCGATCGCCGCCACGCCGCGGCGACGCCGGATCACTTCACGTTCATGCTCTACGTGTCGGGTGGCCTGTCCGGGGACGTCGCGGGCAGCCCGGTGGTGCAGCAGCGCAACCGGATCATGGCCGCCAATATGGGCCGGGAACTCGATGCCCGCGGGGTAAGCTCCAGCGCGATCGGGCTGACCATCCCGCGTCGCCTGCTGGCCGACTGCGCGGTCGAGCGGATCCCGATCTTCCTCGACAGGGAGCGGAACCGTCTGCTCGTCGCCCGGCTGCACGCCCTGTACCGCCGGCTGCCGACGGCCACCGCCGACGACGAGCCGGCGATCGCGGGTGAGTTAACCGGTTTCGTCCGCCGCCTGTTCGATCCGTCCGCGGCCTCGGACGTGCTGCAGGGCCCGGAATTGGATGCCGGCTTCGTCGCCCTGGTCGAGCGCCTGATGGATCTCCACCTGGCCTCGCCCGACCTCTCGCCGGACCGGCTCGCCGACGGGGCGGGCGTCTCGCGGACCGTGCTGTACCGCGCCTTCCAGAACGTCGGCGGCGTCATGCACCGCGTCTGGGAGAAGCGGTTGGAGGCGATCCGGATCGCCCTGGAGGATCCGCTCGAGACGCGGGCGCTCGTGCGCCTGGCGAGCGAGCACGGCTTCAAGGATCCCGCCCACCTGAGCCGCGCCTTCCGCGCCCGGTTCGGGGCGACGCCGCGGGAATGGCGCCGGACGCGGAGGCCCCACGGCACCCGGACCTTCGAGCGGACGCCCGCCCAGGCCCACGCCTGGTACGAGCGTCTGGGCCAGCGCTGACGCGCCCGCTCCACCGAGGACGGCGCGAGACGCGATCCGGCACGAGCGAGACCGCGGGCGGCCTGCGAGGTGCCCCACCTCGAGAAGTCTTGCGGATGCGTATCCACGGTACGATCGTATACAGCGTTGTGCGCGCGACAAACGGCTGCAATTGCCGCGCGATGATGCCAAGCTAGCTTGGCAGCGCGGGGTATCGGGATTCTGTGAGGAGTCGGGGACGTTGCTTCAGTCTGGGGATGGGTTGCGGGCGCTGACCGGACGCCGGGTGGCCGTGGTCGGGGCCGGGCCGGGCGGACTGGCCGCCGCCCTGCTGCTCGCGCGGGCCGGGATCCACGTCACCATCTTCGAGAAGGACCCGCAGGTCGGGGGTCGGACGAAGACCGTCGAGGCGCCCGGCGGCTACCGGTTCGATATCGGCCCGACGTTCTTCCTCTATCCACAGATTCTTGCGGATATTTTCGCGAGCTGCGGCGAGCGGCTGGAAGACCACGTCAAACTTGAGCGCCTCGACCCGCAGTACCACCTCGTGTTCGAGGGCACGGAAGGGATCTCGGGAACGATCCGCGCGACCGGCGACGTCGAGCGCCTGGAGCGCGAGATCGCCCGCCTCGCGCCGGACGACGCCAAGAACGTCAAGGCCTTCTTCTCCGAGAACCGGACCAAGCTGAACTACTTCAAGCCGGTCCTCGAACAGGCTTTCCACACCCTGCGCAGCATGGCGAGCCCGGCCATGCTGGCCGCCCTGCCCTACCTGCATCCGGGCCGGAGCGTGGACCGAGACCTCAAGCGCCACTTCGCCGACCCGCGGGTGCGCCTCGCCTTCTCGTTCCAGACCAAGTACCTCGGGATGTCGCCGTTCCGGTGCCCGAGCCTGTTCACCATCCTGTCGTTCCTCGAATACGAGCACGGGGTCTATCACCCGGTGGGCGGCTGCGGCGCCGTCTCCGAGGCGATGGCGGGCTTGGCCGGCCGCATGGGCGTGGATCTCCGGCTCAACAGCAACGTCGAGGAGGTGCTGTTCGACGGCAAGCGCGCCACCGGCTTGGTGGCGGACGGCGAGACCTTCAACGCCGACGCGGTGCTGATCAACGGTGACTTCGCGAAGGTCGTGCGCGCCCTCGTCCCGGAGCGGCACCGGCCGCGCTGGCGCGACGCCAAGATCCGGAAGGCCCGGCTCTCCTGCTCGACCTTCATGCTGTATCTCGGCCTCGAGGGGAAAATGCCCGACAGCCTCGGGCACCACACCATCCTCCTGGCCGACGGCTACGAGAAGAACATCCGCGAGATCACGGAGGGCACGCTGCCGATGCAGCCGTCGCTGTACGTGCAGCACGCGGGCTACACGGATGGCGGGATGGCACCGCCCGGACACACGGCTCTCTACGTGCTGGTGCCGGTACCCAACCTGAAGGCGGGGATCGACTGGGCGGCGATGCGGGAGACCTACCGCGCCCTGATCCTGGAGCGGCTGAAGCTCCTCGGGATCGACGATCTCGAGTCCCGCATCCGCTACGAGCGGATCATCGACCCGACCCAGTGGGAGGAGGATTTCGCCGTCCACGAGGGCGCCACCTTCAACCTCGCCCACGACCTGATGCAGATGCTGTATTTCCGGCCGCACAATCGTTTCGGACCGGGGCTCTACATCGTCGGCGGCGGCACCCATCCCGGCTCCGGCCTGCCGGTGATCTACGAGGGCGCCCGCATCTCGGCCCGGCTGCTGATCGAGGAGCTCGCCGGTGCCCGCGCCGCCGCCGCGGCCGGCATCCCCGACACCGCCCCGCTGGCCACCTCCAGCGAGGCCTCGTGAGCGCGGCGACCGACCGGAGCCTTCTCCGGAGGCCGAGAGGACGCGTGACGGTTGCCGTGGCGGCCTGGTTCTGCGCCGCGACTCTGCCCGCCTGGGCCGCCGCCGTTCAGGTCGAGGTCGACGGCATCGAGCCCGGGGGCGGCCAGGTGCGCGTCGCCCTCTGCCAGGGCGGCCTCTCGGAGACGTCGTGCCTGCGCGGCGACGACGCGCCGGCCACCGCCGAACGGGCGCGGTTCACCTTCCGGAATGTCCCGCCGGGCACCTACGCGGTGGCGGCCTACCAGGACGCCAACGGCAACGGGCGCCTCGACCGCACCGGCCTCGGACTGCCGCTGGAGCCCTACGGCTTCTCGGGGGCCGTCGGGCGCCGGGCGCGGCCCGATTTCGCCGAGGCGGCCTTCACCCTCCGGGAACCCGGCGCCGCAGTGCGGGTGCGCCTCGGCCGTGCCCTGCCGGGTCGGTGAACCGATGGACGCCCCCCTCGTCCGGCTCGCGGGCGTCGGCCTCGACCTCCGCGGCCGACGGGTGCTGGATCAGGTCGATCTCGACCTCGGCACCGGCGACACTCTGGCGCTGCTCGGACCGAACGGGGCCGGCAAATCCTCGCTGATGCGCCTCGTGGCGGGGCGCCTCGCCCCGAGTGCGGGATCGGTGCGCGTGGCCGGAGCGGACCCGTACCGCGCGGGACAGGCCCGCCGCGCCATCGGATGGGTGCCGCAGGAGATTGCTCTCTACCCGCGGCTGACCGTATCGGAGAATCTCGGCGTGTTCGGGCAGCTGGCGGGGGTTTCTCGCCGCGACCGGAAGGCGGCCGTGGAGGCCGCCCTGGCCATGGCCGACATCGGCGACGTGGCTCGGCGCCCGGTCGGCGTCCTGTCGGGCGGGTACCGGCGCCGGGTGAACATCGCCGCGAGCCTGATGAACCGGCCCCGGCTGGTGCTCCTCGACGAGCCGACCAGCGGCGTCGACCTCGCCGCGCGGGCCGCGATCCACGCGGTGCTCGACCGCCTGAAGGCCGCCGGCACCGCGATCCTGATAGCCACCCACGATTTCGCAGAGGCGGAGCGCCTCGCCTCCCGGGTTGCGTTCCTGGCCCAGGGCAGGGTCGTGCGTGCCGGCCGTCTCGCCGACCTGCTCGCGCAGTTGCGCACGGGCGCGCCCGAGCGGGAGCTGAGCCTCGCCGGTCCGGCATCGGGACCGGCCGAGGGCGTGCTGCGCCGGACCGGCTTCGTGCCCGCCGAGGCGGGCGGCCTCGTCTGGCGGTCGGTCGAACGGTCCGGCCTCGACGGCGCGGCCTTGCTCGGCGCCCTGCGCGCCCAGAACGTTCCGGTGGCCGAGATCCGGGTGCGGGCGCCGCGGCTGGAGACGCTCTATCTGGACGCCCTCCGCCCGCGGGACCTGACGGATCCCGAGGCCGCCCCGCTCCGGGCCGGGACCGTCGGATGATCGGCGCCGCCTTCCGCGTCATGCTCCTGACCCTCCTGCGCGACCGGGCCGCGCTGGTGATGGCCTTCGTGCTGCCGACCGTGATCTTCTCGATCTTCGCGGCGATCTTCTCCGGTGCGATCGGCGACCGGATCCGCATCCATCTCGGCCTGGCCGACCTCGTCCACACCGCGGCGACACAGCGCCTCGCCGACGCGCTCGCGGCCGATCCCTCGCTCCGCGTGACGCGGCTGCCCGCGACCGACATCGACGCCGTGGCGCAGGCGGTGCGGGCCGGCGAGGTCGACGTGGCGCTGGTCCTGCGCGGAGACCTGATCGCCGCCCCTGCTGAGGCCGCGCCCGGTTCCGCGGACCAGCCGGTGGTGCTGGTCGAGAACCCCGCCAAGGCGCTGGCGACACCGATCGCCCTCGGCCAGCTCCAGCGGGTCCTCAACGAGGCGCTGCCCGACGTGGTCCTGTCGCGAGTCGTCGCCGACGTCGAGCGCACGGGCAAGATCGGTCCCGACGAACGCCGGTTCCTCGACGAGGCCTTCGCCGAGCAGCGCGCCAAGAAGGAACCGTTCAGCTTCGCCTCCCTGGTGGAGCGCCGCAGCACCGCGTCCGGCACCGCCAATGCCCGGGTGAGCTACTATGCCGGCGCGATCACCGCGGTGTTCCTGCTCTTCGCCGCCATGCAGGGCGCCATGTCCCTGGTCGAGGAGCGCGAGACGGGCCTCACCGAGCGGCTGATGGCCGGGCCGGGCGGATTGCCCGTCGTGGTGCTCGGAAAGTTCGTCTTCCTGACGCTGCAAGGGCTCGTCCAGGCCGGGCTGATCTTCCTGGCCGCCGCGCTTCTCTACGGCGTCGAGATCGGTCCGCACTGGCCGGCCTTCCTGGCCGCCTGCCTGCTGGTCTCCGCGATGGCGGCCGGTCTGGCGCTCGCGGCCTGCGCGCTCGCGGCCTCGCGCCAGCAGGCGCATCTCGCCTCGACCTTCGGGGTGCTGCTGCTCTCGGCCGTCGGAGGCTCGATGGTCCCGCGGTTCCTGATGCCGCCCTGGCTGCAGCAGGCCGGATGGCTCACCCCGAACGCCTGGGCGATCGAGGCCTACCAGAGCGCCCTGGGCGAGGGCTTCTCCGCCGCGGCCCCGGCCCTGGGCGTCCTGGCGGCGCTGACCCTGGCCGGTCTCGCGTTCGCCCTCGCGCTGGCGGCGCGGCGGACGGCCTAGGGCCCGCCGTCCCGAGCCGGACGCCGCTACTTCACGTAGACGCCGGCACCGACCAGCGCCTCCACGCCGGCCACGCGCGTCGCGCAGACGTAGCTCCATTTCACGCTCGGCGCCGACTGGCCGGGCTTCGGGAACATGTAGTCGACCCAGCCGGACCCGAACCGCGTGACGGCGTCGATGAGATCGTGGTGGAACTGCTTCCCGTCGGCGTCGCGCTCGTGGAGCAGGTCGTGGCCCTCGCGGTTCGGATGGGCGGCATTGAAGAGGACGATCCCCCGCAGGTCGACGACGAACAGGTAGACGTCCCCGTATCGCCAGGTGCTCCCCTTGCGCCGGAACGCGTCGAACGCCCGCGCGCCCTCGGCCTCCAGCATGTCGGCCGCCCTGTTGACCAGGGCCTCGATCTCGGCCGCCTGGTGCAACGGCGGGGGTGATCGCCGGGCGGTGGCCGGGATGGCCAACCCCAGGACGAGCAGCACGACCCCGACCAGCAGGGTTCTCGACAGGCCGTCGCATCGCCGCGTCACCGGCAGGCGGGGATCTGCGCGCCTCGCGTGGCTCGCCCGATCCTCCGGGGAAGCCTTAGGAATGCGCCTCGATACCATGGCCCGCGTACCCGCCGCGCCGCCGGAGGAAGAGCAGCCAGTTCCGCTTCCGCGGAGGGGACGGAGGTGGGGACGGGCCGACCGCGTTGGGCAGGGCCAGGAACGCCAGCCGCCTGCGGTGCCGCTCGATGATGCGGTCGAGGTTCCGCAGCGCCGCGAGGCCCTGGTTCGCCATCAGGCAGTGCCCCTCGCAGGCACCTCTCCGGTCCAGGTCGGCAACGATGTTCTCCGCGTGAGCGAGGATATCCCGGGCTTCCGCGCAGTAGAGCTCCACCTCGGCGAGATCTGGCATCCTGTCCTCCGCGCTAATCGTTCCTCGGAGTCCGAGACGGCAGGGGTAAACCCGGCCTCGCGGGGCGCATCACCCGTTTGGAGGAGTCGGGCCCGATTTCAGCGCCCGCCTCCCGCGACGATCCGCGCCGTTCCTGCGACGCGGTGCGCACCGACATAGAGGCGCCTCCGCTACGGCCGCGCTCCCCGGTATCCCGCATGCTCCGCCTGCTTATCGCCGACGGCAACGACCGCGCCGCCCGCGACCGCCACGTCGCGGCCACGGGGAGAACCTCGGCCGAATCCTACGCGGCGGTGGTGCGGGCCCTGGCGCCGGGCTCCGTCTGCCGCCACGTCAACGCCGCCGACGCCGACGCGGCCCTGCCGGCGGGTCTCGCGGAGTTCGATGGCCTGATCTTCACCGGCTCGACCCTCAAGGTCTCGGAGGGCACGCCGGCCGTGAACCGGCAGCTCGACCTGATGCGCGCGGCCTTCGAGGCCGGGCGCGCGGTCTTCGGCTCGTGCTGGGGCGTGCAGGTCGCCGCCACGGTGGCGGGCGGGCGCGCCGCCGAGAACCCCCGCGGACCCGAATACGGCTTCGCCCGCGCGATCACCCCGACCGAGGAGGGCCGGACTCACCCCCTGCTCGCCGGACGGCCGGCGACCTGGGACGCCCCGGCGATCCACTCCGACGCCGTCCTGGAGCCGCCTCCGGGCGCCCGCGTGCTCGCCGGCAACCGCGTTCTCGGCATCCAGGCCCTCGAGATCCGCCGGGATCGCGGCTGGTTCTGGGGGACGCAGTATCATCCCGAGCTCGACCTCGACGAGCTGGCCGCGATGCTGCGCCTCTGCGACACCGCCATCGTCGCGGCGGGACTCGCCGAGAGTTCGCGGGCCGTGGCGGCCTACGCCGACGAAGTCGCGACGCTCCAGGGCAACGACCGGGAGACCGCGCGCCGCCTCGCCTGGCGTCACGGCGTCGGGCCCGAGGTGCTGGAGGCCGGGCTCCGCAGGCGGGAGATCGGGAACTTCCTGGCGCGCCTGTCCACAGGCGAGCTCCGCCACTAGGCGACCGCGACCGGGTGGCGCGTTGACCCGCCCGGCCCCAGGTCTAGCTTCGCTCTGCGGGCCACGCCTTCCTCGGCCCGGGGAGCCAGCCAGCAGGATGAGCCAGGATTCCACGGTCGCCGTCATCGGCAGCGGGCTCGGCGGACTCGCCGCCGCGTGCGTCGCCGCCGCCCGGGGCCACCGCGTGACGGTCTACGACAAGAACGGCTGGCTCGGCGGCAAGGCGGCGGTGCTCCACGAGGGCGGCTTCCGCTTCGACATGGGGCCGACGATCCTGACCGTGCCCCGGGTGCTGGAGCGGATCTTCGCGGAGTCCGGCCGCTCGGTCCACGACTACATGGACCTGCGCCGCCTCGACCCGCAGTGGCGCTGCTTCTTCGACGACGGCACGCATATCGACCTGATGCAGGACGTCGAGCGGATGGCCGGCGACATGGAGCGCTTCGCCCCCGGCACCGGCGAGGGCTACAAGAAGTTCATCTCCATCTCCGAGCATCTCCACGGCGTGTCCGAGAAGTTCTTCTTCTGGAAGCCGGTCGAGGACCTGTTCGACACGATCAACATCCGCGCCAACATGAACCCGGGCACGCTGCGCGACGTGCTGTCGCTGCGCATGCACGCCTCGGTGGCCTCGACGATCCGCGGCAAGGTCAAGGACGCGCGGCTCGCGCAGATGCTCGACCATTTCGTGCAGTATGTCGGCTCCTCGCCCTACGGCGCGCCGGCGGTGCTCTGCGCCATCGCACACATGCAGACGGCCGACGGCGTCTGGTACCCGATGGGCGGCACCCGCGCCGTCGCCGAGGGCTTGGCGAAGCTCGCCCAGGAACTCGGCGCCACGTGCAAGACCGACATCGAGGTGACCGGGATCGAGACCGCCGACGGCGCGGTCCGGGGCGTGCGAACGGCCGCGGGGGTCACACCCTACGACGCGGTGATCTCCAACATGGACTCGGTCCGCACCTACCGCGAGCTCGTGGGCGGCGAGGCCGCCAAGGCCTACGCCAAGAAGAACCCCGAGCCGGCCTGCTCGGGCGTGGTGCTCTATCTCGGCCTGAACAAGCGCTATGAGCACCTGAACCACCACGACTTCGTCTTCTCCCGCGACCCGGAGGAAGAGTTCGACTACATCTACAACAAGGGCGAGCCGGCCCCGGACCCCACCGCCTATCTGGCAGCTCCCTCCTCCACCGATCCGAGCGTGGCGCCAGAGGGGGGCGAGGCGCTCTACGTCCTCGTGCACACGCCGTATCTGCGGCCGCACCACGACTGGCGCCCGGATGGGCCGCTGTTCCAGAACTACCGCCGCACGATCCTCGACAAGCTCAAGCGCACCGCCGGCATGCCGGACCTCGAGGAGCGCATCGTCGTCGAGCGCCACCTCACGCCGCAGGACATCCACGAGCGCTACAAGGTCCTGAACGGCGCGATCTACGGGCTCGCCTCCCACGGGCGCGTGATGGGGGCGTTCAAGCCCGGCAACCGGTCGCGGCAGGTGCGCGGCCTGTACCTCGCGGGCGGCGCCGCCCATCCGGGACCCGGCATGCCCATGGTGATGATGTCGGGCTGGATCGCCGCCGACGCGCATGACCAGGACGCGCGCGGCGCCCTGCGCGCCTCGGCGTGACCGCGACGCCGCCATCTCCGCCCCCCGCCGCGGGGGGCGGGAGAGGCACGCGCGGCGCCCCCCTGCCCCCGGTCTCGCCCCGGATCCGCGCCTTCATGGTCGCGTGGTTCGAGCGCTACCTGCACCGCCACCTCGACGCCCTGCGGCTGCCCCTCTGGAGCACGCCGCCCTCGGCGAGCCATCCCGGCGCGATCGTGGTCTACTGCAACCATCCGGCGTGGTGGGACGCCGCGCTGATCATCGTGCTGGCCGGTCGCCTCTATCCGGGGCGGGCGAGCCGCGCCCCGTTCGACGCCGCGATGCTGGCACGCTACCGCATCTTCGAGCGGATCGGCGCCTTCGGCGTCGACCTCGACAGCCCGCGCGGCGCGGCGCAGTTCCTAGCCGCGGCGCGGTCGATCCTGGGAGCGCCCGACGGCATGCTCTGGATCACCGCGCAGGGCCGCTTCGCCGATGCCCGCGCGCGGCCGCTGGCCCTGCGTCCCGGCGTGGCGCGGCTCGCCGAGATCGCCCCCGACGCGCTCTTCGTCCCGCTCGCCGTCGACTACACGTTCTGGGACGAGCGCGGCGCGGGGGCCTTCGCGGCCTTCGGGCCGGCGATCGCCGGATCCGAACTCGCGGCGCTCCCGCGCGACCGGCGGCTCGCGCGCCTGGAATCCGAACTGACCCAGACCCTCGACCGCCTGAGCGCCGACGTGATCAGCCGGGAGCCCGGACGCTTCCGCACTCTGGTTTCCGGCCGGAAGGGCGTCGGCGGCCTCTACGACCTGTGGCGGCGCCTGTCGGCCCGGCTCTCCGGGCGGCGGTTCGATCCGGCGCACCGCGCCGCGGGCGGCCAGGATCGCGCCGGATGAGACCGCCCGCGCGCGCCAGATCCCGCCCGATCCCCTATCGTGGCGCCCTCCCCTGCCGGCGCAGACGATGACCGACTCGATCCTCACGGCCCTGGCGTTCCTCTGCCTCGCCGCCGCCCTCCTGCCCGCCATCCTGGCGGCGGTGAATCTCGCGGTCCTGCGCCGGCCCGTGGCGGAGACCGGGGCCGGCCTCGTCTCGATCCTGATCCCGGCGCGCAACGAGGCCGGCAACATCGACGCCACCGTGCGGGCGGCGCTCGCCAGCGTCGCGGTCCCGGTGGAGGTGATCGTCGGCGACGACCATTCCACCGACGCGACCGCCGAGATCGTGCGCGCCGTCGGCGACCCGCGCCTGCGTCTCGTCCCGGTGCCGGCCCTGCCCGACGGATGGACGGGCAAGAACCACGCCTGCAGCCACATGGCCGGGCTCGCCCGCGGCGACCACCTGCTGTTCATCGACGCCGATGTGCGCCTCGAGGCCGGGGCAGCCGCCGCCCTCGCGGCGCAGGCTCGCCGCACCGGCGCGGCCCTCGTCAGCGGCGTGCCCCGGCAGCGGACCGACACGGTCGGCGAGATGCTGACGGTGCCGATGATCGACTTCCTGCTCCTCGGCTTCCTGCCCGTGCCGCTGATGCGCCGCCTGTCCGACCCGTCGCTCGGCGCGGCCTGCGGTCAGCTGATCCTGATGGATCGGGGAGCCTACGCGGCCACCGGCGGTCACGGCGCGATCCGCACCTCCCTGCACGACGGGGTCCGCCTGCCCAGGCTGTTCCGGGCCGCGGGCTACCGGACGGATCTCGTGGCCGCCGCCGCGCTGGCCACCTGCCGGATGTACGACGGCTTCGCGCAAGCCTGGGCCGGCTTCTCCAAGAACGCCCACGAGGGCATGGCCACGCCCCGCGCCCTTCCGGTCTGGACCTTGCTCCTCGGCTGCGGCCAGATCCTGCCGCCGCTCCTCGTCCTGGCCGGGCTGCTCGGGCTGCTGCCGGCCTCTGCCATGACCCCGGCCGTGCTGGCCCTCGGCCTGTCGCTGGCGACCCGGACGGCCGTCACCGTCGCGGTCCGGGCCCCGTGGGCGACGATCCCGCTCCACCCCGCGGCGGTCACGGTGGCCCTGGCGATCCAGTGGAACGTGCTCCTGCGCCGCGAACGGGCCGGCGCGGCGACCTGGAAAGGCCGCAGCTATCCGGTGAGCGGCGGCTGACCCGCGCGGGCCGGCGGAACAGAAGATGCCGACCCGCGCCCGGACCTCACGGTTGGGACGGCTGGCACGGATCGGTGAAGCGGGCCTTTCCGGCCTGCGGCTTCAACGAGACGATGAGCTGCACGTTCGGCACGTCGCCGACCTGCCGGGTCAGATGTCCGACATGGCCCTCAGGCCCCTGCGGCGTCGACCCCATGTCGGCGTTGAACTCCACCTCGCCGGGACCCTGCTCCAGCACCGACCCGTCCGTGGCCTCCACGGACCAGCGACCCGACAGGGTGATCACCCATTGAGGACCCGGCGCCGTGTGCCACGTGCCGACATAGCCGACCGGCAGGACCGCGTACTTGATCGACGTCACCTCACCCGGCGGGAACCCGACATATTGCGGCGCAGCCGGAGGCGCGTAGCTCTTGAAGATGAAATTCTTCAGGTCGCAATACTGGACATGGCTGTGACCCTTGTCGTCGGCATAGAGGACACCGTACCGCAAGGCGGGCGGATCGGCCGATGCGAGGCCGGCCGGACCGGACGGCGCCGGCGCGACGGTCATCAGCGGCTCGCTCTTCGGCGCTCCGGCTGCCTGAGCCCCCAACGCGCCCGCGACCGACGCGACCAGGGCCAACTCGACCCACCCTGCACACCTGAACCATGCCATGATCTACCCTCCGCGTCGCTTCGTGTGCAACGAACGCACGGATGAGCTTCTAGGCTTCAACATCCGAAAATCTCAATCACACGTGCCGTGATCGCAGAACAATTGCCTCGTCCAACACGGAAATTCGGAATGCAGACTTCAGAGTCACGATATTTATCTATGCGAACATTCATTTTTTAAGCCGAGCACACGAGACTATTCTCTGAAAGACCATCGGGGCGCCCGCGCCGACGATGCGCCGCTCTTGTCCACAGGCGTCTGGCTCCCCGTCCGGGGGCCTGACAGTATCGATCGACGCGGCAGGGGCGGGTGGCAGGTCATCCGTGCCCGCGGGCAACGGGATTTGATCGGAGCGCGGATGACGCCGACTGGCGCCGAAGTCGGAACCTACATCGCCGGCTACCCATCCTCATGGCTCGCGGCGCTCGACCGCGCCCCCTGGGTTCTCACGGCAGAGGCGGCCGACCTGATCGGCGCACACCTCGCGCGTCTCGGCCCGGAATACCGGGTCGCCGACGGCGTCGCCGTGCATCGGCGCGCCGTCGTCGAGGCGGGGGCGACCGTGAAGGCGCCGGCGATCATCGGCCCGGAGTGCCGCGTGGCAGCGGGGGCCTATCTTCGAGGCGGCTGCTGGCTGGAGACGGGCTGCACCGTCGGCCCCGGCTCGGAACTCAAATCCGCCTTCCTGTTCGCCGGAGCGACGGCCGCGCATTTCAACTTCGTCGGCGACAGCCTGCTCGGCGCGGGCGTGAACCTGGAGGCCGGCGCCGTCATCGCCAATCACCGCAACGAGGCGCCGGAGACCCGCATCGTCCTGACGCTGGCCGGGCGACGCATCGAGACCGGCGCGCGAAAGTTCGGCGCCCTCGTCGGCGACGGGGTCCGGGTCGGCGCCAACGCGGTGATCGCCCCGGGCGCCACGCTTTTGCCCGGGACGATCGTGCCGCGGCTCGGTCTGGTGGATCAATCCGCCTGAGGCCCGGCGCCGGAAGGCCCGCAGGGCTGCGTCTCAACCAGGATCCAGGCGGCCGTGTCGGCGTCCGCCCCGGCGACCGGCAGATGCAGGATGATCGGCGTGTCGTAGGGGTGGCGCGCCTTCAGCGCGACCGCCAGCGCGTCGGCCAGACCCTCGCGGCTCTTGAGGATGGCGGCGACCTCGGCACCGCGCTCCACCGCGCCCTTCCAGCTGTAGACGGACTGCATGCCCGGCAGCACGTTGATGCAGGCGATCAGGCGCTCGCGGACCAGCGCCTCGCCGATGTTCAGCGCCGAGGCGAGGTCGGGAAAGGTGGTGTAGACGAGGAGCGGACGCTCCATGCTATGCCTCCAATTGCGCGTGTGCTCGCGGAGTGAGGCGCATGCCGGGCAAGGACGTCAACCGGGCGGTTCGCTCGTCAGACTGGAGCCGTGACGTGAACCCTGAGGCGATCCCGACGCGCCTGCGCGGCTGCGCCTGATCCATGCCGCGCTTCCAGAAGATCGCCTTCGTGGCGAGCCCGACCGGCTACGCCCGCGAGGCCGCGGCCGCCCTGATGCGGCGCTACGACCACGTCCCGCCCGAGGAGGCCGACGTCGTCGTGGCCCTGGGCGGTGACGGCCTGATGCTCCAGGTGCTGCACCGCTTCATGGACCACCCGAAGCCGATCTACGGGATGAACCGCGGTACGGTCGGCTTCCTGATGAACGAGTTCCGCGACGACGATCTCCTGGAGCATCTGGAGAACGCCCAGCGCAGCGTCATCCACCCGCTCGTGATGGACGTGCTCGACACGGAGGGCCGATCCCACCGGGCGCGGGCGATCAACGAGGTCTACCTGCTGCGCCAGACCCACCAGACCGCCAAGCTGAAGATCGCCGTCGACGGCAATGTCCGGCTCGACCTGCTGATCGCCGACGGCGTGCTCGTCGCCACCGCGGCGGGCTCCACGGCCTACAACCTGTCGGTCGGGGGACCGATCCTGCCGCTCGACGCCAAGCTTCTGGCGCTGACACCGATCTCGGCCTTCCGCCCCCGGCGCTGGCGCGGCGCACTTCTGCCGGACTACGCCCGGATCCGGATCGACGTCCTCGACGCGCCCCACCGCCCGGTCGCGGCGGTGGCCGACCACACGGAGTTCCGCCGGGTCTGCACGGTGGAGACGTCCCTCGACCGCGCCACCGAGCTGGTGCTGCTGCACGATCCCGGCCACAGCCTCGACGAGCGCATCCTGCGGGAGCAATTCGGGTGAGTCTGCACATCCGGGCCGCGCAGGCGGCCGACCACGCGGCCATCACCGGCATCATCGTGCCGACCATCCGGGCCGGCGAGACCTACGCGCTGGACCGCGACCTCGGCGAGGCCGAGGCCCTCGCGTACTGGACCGGCCCCGACCGCGAGACCTTCGTGGCCGAGGAGGCGGGGACGGTGCTCGGCACGTATTACCTGCGCGCGAACCAGGCGGGCGGGGGCGCCCATGTGGCCAATTGCGGCTTCATGACCGGAGCGGCCGCCCTCGGCCGCGGGGTCGCGCGGGCCATGTGCGCGCACGCCCTCGATCGGGCGCGGGCGCGGGGCTTCGCTGCGATGCAGTTCAACTTCGTGGTGAGCACCAACGCCCGGGCCGTCCGGCTCTGGGAGAGCTTCGGCTTCGACGTGGTCGGCCGGCTGCCGGGTGCCTTCCGGCACCCGACGCTTGGGCCGGTCGACGCGCTGGTGATGTTCAGGACGCTCTGAGGCGCCCGGATCAGGCCTGCGGGGCCGCGACGAGGTCACCCTCGCGGATCGCCCGCTCGCCGGTCTTCGTCCGGATCCGATAGCTCGGCTCGCCGGTCTGATCCGCCGGCATGAGCCGCAGGATCTCGAACACCTCGGCCTCGCCCGTGTCGCCCGGGATGCCCGGGCGGGGCCGGCAGACGCGCTCGCCGACCTTGAACTTGTGGGACATGCCGAGCTCCTGGACGGGCATCGCTGCGGAACGCGCCTCAGCGCTTCTTCTGGGCCTTCGCCTTGCGGGCGAGATAGCGCGCGTCGCGCTGGGCCTTCTGCTCGGCCTGCAGGGCCTTGGCGCGCTCCTGGGCGGCCAGCTGCTCGGCGTGCTTGCGCTCGATCTCGGCGAGGCGTTCCGCTTCGGCGAGGGCGGCGGCGCGCTCGATCTCGGCCTGACGCTGGGCGGCGCGTTCGGCCGCGCGGACTGCACGGGCATCGACCACCGCGCGGCGGGCGGATTGGCGGGCGAGGACGGCCGGGTCGTCGGCGGACGGGCGGGCCCGGAACCGGGCCAGCATCTCGGAGCGCGCCTTGGCGGCGGTCTCGAGGCGATCGGCGACACCCTGCTTGTTCAAAAAGCTCACAGACACTCCTGGATCGGGTGCGGCGAAGGCCGGCACCCGCAGAGGGGGGGTTAGAAACACGATGGCAGATACGAAGAAGCCGCTCCCGGGGGAGCGGCTTCCGGAGAAACGCTGAGGACGGCGATCAGGCCGTCTGGAGCTGACCGGCGGACTGCTTGCCGCTGCGACGGTCGGTCTCCAGCTCGTACGTGACCTTCTGGCCCTCGTTCAGGCCGCGCAGGCCGGCGCGCTCGACGGCCGAGATGTGGACGAACACGTCCTTGCCGCCGTCATCCGGCTGGATGAAGCCGTAGCCCTTGGTCTCGTTGAACCACTTGACGGTTCCGGTGCTCATGGAAGTCCTTGATCTTCGCAGGCATAGTGAGAGATGGCGCCCGCCCGAACGAGGGGGCGCCGGCATCGACCGATAGCGATAGGAAAGTCAGAACCGCCCTGCGAAGGCGTAACGGTCCAAGATATCCGGACACGTGCCGATGCGGTAGAAGTAGACCGCCGGCGGTTCTTTGGCAAGCGCAGAGAAATATTTCCCTCGGCCAGCGCCGCAGCGATGCGGGAAACTCTTACCGGAAATTCCGGTTGAGCGGCGCCGGAACGGTCGCCTGAACAACGGGATAGGGGATTTCAATACGGCGCGTCCGCGCGAAAGCTGTGCTGCCGACCGGACGATCGGACGCGGCCGACATGCGCCCCGTGACGCGGGCTCGCTCAGGCCGGGACGAGGCGCAGGATCCCCTCGCCGCGTCGGTGGCCGACGGCCGTCACGGCGACCTCGCGCGCACCGCCGTCGGCGACGAGGGCGGCGGCGAGCGCCGCCCCGAACGGCGCCGCCACCTCAAGCCCGTGCCCGATCACGTCCCCGAGGGCGCGCAGGCGCGCGCCCGGTGCGAGCCGCGCCAGCGCGCCGCGCTCCTCCGCGGTGATCGGGGCCACCCCGGTAGCGCCCGACAGGACGGTGTCGGGCGCCGAGAGACCGGCCTGATGCCAGAGCGTCTCGAGGCTGCCGGCGACACTGCCCGGCGCGCGCCGGGTCCGATCGCTCGCCACCGGCTCGAGCCGGGCCAGGGCGCGGGCGCCGCGCGCCGCGGCGTGGGCGGCGGATTCGAGCATCAGGAAGGCCGCGCAACTCCCGAGGATGAACCCGCCCGCCCCGCCACCGGCCTCGCCCCGCGCGAAGACCGGGCGGTAAGCGTCGCGGGCGAGGTAGCCGCCCATCTCGTGGATCACCAGAACGTCCGGCCGCTCGGCGCTGTAGGAGCCGCCGACCAGGATCGCGTCGATCTGGCCCGACTCCACCCGCGCCTGGGCGATCCGCAGGGCGTCGACCCCGGCGGATTCCTCGCCCATGAACGTGCGCGAGGCGCCCGTCACCCCGTGCACGATGGCGATGTTGCCGGCGAGCAGGTTCGAGAGCTGGGCGAGGAACAGCGTCGGGCGGAGATCGTTCTGGAGCCGCTCGTTCAGGTAGGCGCCCGGATCGGCGGCGTCGCGCAGGCCGGTCAGGATCGCTCCGTCCGCCGCGTAGTCGCGCTCGCCGCCGCCCGCGGCCACGACGAGGTGGAGCGCCTGCTTGAACGCGGCGTCGTCCTTCACACCGGCCTCGTCGAGGGCGAGGCCGGCGGCGTAGACGCCGAGCCGCTGCCACGCCTCCATCTGGCGCTGGTCGCTGCGCTTGGGAATCTGGCCGTCCCAGACGATCGCCGGGGCCGGATGGACCGGATAGGGCGCGAAGGTCTCGCTGTCGGTGCGCGGGGCCGCCTCCCCAGCGAGGGCGGCCAAGTGGGCGTCGACGCCCTCGCCCGCGCAGGAGACGAGGCCGAGGCCGGTGACGACGACGGGGCGGCTCATGGCTGGCTCATGGCTGGCTCAGGGCTCGCGTTCGGCCGGAGCCGGATCGGGGAACAGGCCGATCGTCCGCGCCCGCTCGCGCATCGGCGCGTCGAGTCCGTCCGGGAACGGCATGGTGCGGAAGCGGAGCTCCGCGTCGCACAGCGCCTTGCCGTCGTGGCTGATCGCCGCCCTGGTCACCGCGTAGCCCGAGCCGTCGTGCTCGAGGGTCGCCGTGACGAGGAGGTCCGCGCCGGGCCCGACGAAGGACCGGAAGCGCGCCTTGTCGACTCCGGTGAGGAACGGCATCCGGGCGAAGTCGAGATGGGCGAGCACGAGGTACCCGGAGGCCTGGGCCATCGTCTCGGTCAGGAGCACACCCGGCACGAGCGGGTGGCCGGGGAAGTGGCCCTCGAAGACCGGGCTCGCCATCGGCACGCGGGCGAGCGCCTCGATGCGGCCGGCGGCCCTGTCGAGGAGCCGCACGGAGTCGATCATCTCGAAGTATTCGAGGCGCATGACGGGTCGGATCGGCCTCGGTTCAGACCTTGGCGGCCTTCTCGGCCACGAGGCCGTCGATGCGCGCGCACAGGTTCTTGAGGACGAAGTACTCCTCGGCCGGGACCTTGCCCTCGTTGACCTCCTGGGTCCACCGCTCGAGCGGCAGCTTGATCCCGAAGGCCTTGTCGACCGCGAAGGCGATGTCGAGGAAGGCGAGGCTGTCGATGCCGAGGTCGTCGATGGCGTGACTCTCGGGCGTGATCTTGTCCCGCGGGATGTCGGCGGTCTCGGCAATGATGTCGGCCACGCGCTCGAAGGTGGCGCTGCCGTGGGCGGGCTCGTCGGACATGTCTTCTCGCGGGCTGTTCGAGTTCCGGATCGGTCGTGCGGGAGCCCCCTCGCCGCCCGGGCGGCCGCCCTACGCGTGGACGGGGCCTGGAACGCGGCCCGGTCGAATGGCGGCGACCTCTACACGAGGGTGTCAGAAGCGGCAACCGCGGCGCTTCCCCGGCGTTTCAGCGCCTGTCCACAGGCGTGCGCCGCCGGGTGCGGGGACGCGCGTACGCTCCGGACGCGCCGGCCCTAGCTTGACGGCGAGACGAGGCGCGTCCTCAGGAGACCAGACGGATGCCACCGATCACCAAGCCCGCCGCCCCGCCGGCGCGCGTCGAGACGCCGCCCCTGCCGCCGCAGGAGCGCGCGCGCTCCCAGGGAGCGGCCCGGGTCCTGCTGGTCCTGACCCTGACGGCGCTCGGCCTCTGGATCCTGCACGAGTTCCTGCCGGCGCTCGCCTGGGCGGTGGTCCTGGCGATCGCCCTCTGGCCGGTCTACCAGCGGCTCGAGCACCGTTTCCCGCCGGGCAAGCACAACATCCTCCTGCCCACGATGATGACCGCGGCCGTGGCGCTGGTCTTCCTGGCGCCGCTCGCGATCCTCGGCATCCAGGCCGCCCGCGAGGCCCACGACGTGGCCGAGTTCGTTCGGAACGCGGAGGCGAACGGCGTGCCGGCGCCGGAATTCCTGCAGCACCTGCCCTACGGCGCCGCGCAGGCGACCGCGTGGTGGAACGACAATCTCGGCCACGCGCAGGCGGGCTCCGACCTGCTGCGCCGGTTCGAGAACCACTCGGTGCTCGGGGCCTCCCGCAATGTCGGCCGCGAGGTGCTGCACCGCATCGTCCTGTTCGGCTTCAGCCTCGTGGCGCTGTTCTTCCTGTTCCGCGACTGGCGGACGGTGCGGGACCAGTCGCTCACCGCCTGCCACCGGCTGTTCGGGCCGCGCGGCGAGCGCGTCGCCCGCCAGATGGTGGCCTCCGTGCACGGCACGGTCGACGGGCTGGTGCTGGTCGGCCTCGGCGAGGGCTTCGTGCTCGGGATCGTCTACCACTTCGCGGGCGTGCCCCACCCGGTCCTGCTCGGCGCCTTCACGGCGGTGGCGGCGATGATCCCGTTCGGCGCCGCCGTGGCCATCGCGATCGCGGCGCTCCTCCTCGTGGCGGCCGGGTCGGTGACGGCGGCTCTCGTGGTGGCGGCGGCGGGCCTCGTCGTGACCTTCGTGGCCGACCACTTCATCCGCCCGGCGCTGATCGGCGGCACGACCAAGCTGCCCTTCCTGTGGGTGCTCCTCGGCATCCTCGGCGGTGTCGAGACCTTCGGGCTCCTCGGCCTGTTCCTCGGACCGGCGGTGATGGCCGCCCTGGTCCTGCTGTGGCGGGAATTCACCGAGGGACAGGACGCGACGGCCTGAGCCGCCCGCTCCGCTAGTCGGCCGCGCTCGTGCCGGCCGCGGCCTCGACCCGGCGCCGGTCCTGGCGCCAGTCGGCCGGCTTCTCGAAGGTGCCGGCCCAGATGCCGCGGCGGGTCGCCCAGGCGTGGCCTTCCTGGCGGATATAGGGAGCCGTCACTTGACGGTTGGCCAGCGCCAGGCCCTGCCCGACCATCCAGGCGGACAGGTCCTCGCCGTGGACGTGGCAGATCCCGGTGACGCGGCCGGGCACGCCGCCCTCCCGCCGCTCGCACGTGACCGCGCCGCCGCCGATCCGCGCGCGCAGGGCCTGCGCGGCCTTGCTGCCGCAGCGATACTCCTGGCCATTGGCGGTCTCGCAGCGCTGCGCGGTCTCGGGAGCGTCGATACCGTAGAGGTTGATACGCGTGCCCTGCACCTCGATCGTGTCACCGTCGATCACGGTCGCGGGGCCGCTGACCGTCCCGGCCGCGGCCGCGGGGCCGCAGAGGAGGAGCAGGGCGAGCATCGGTCTGATCATAGCGGGAATGTCCACGCGCGTGGCGAGTCAGCTGGTGACGGGGGCGTCGAGGCCGCGACGGTGCCCGGCCAATGTGGCGAATTTGCCGGGCGACCGAATCGGCCTCGCGGGCGCGATGCCGAGTTTCGACCGCGGTGGTTGCCAAAGCGTTCCGCCCGTCGGAGCGAAGCTTGGCAACGGAACGACGGCCCGGAGCCGCTCGTTATGTAACATGACCTTCCTCAAGACCCTGCTGGCCAGCCTGGCCCTGTGCGCGGCTCTCCTCGTCTGGGCCGGCCTCGCGATCGGCCCGGAGAGGCCGACGGACCGGACCAGTCGGGGCCTGACCACCGCCGCGGTGCTGGCCAGCGACGGCATGGGGCCGGACGGCCGACCGGGGGAGCCGACCGCGGCCCCCGGCGGCCCGGATCGGGGTGATCTGGATCGCGCGGCTCTGGACCGCCTCGCCAAGCGGGTCTCCGGCGAGGTCCGCGACGCGGCCGCCGCGGGGACGCCGGCCGGCTGACCGGCCAGGAATCCGCGCCTCGCCCGATCAGGTCCGGTACTTGCCCGGTCAGGTCCGGTACTTGCCCGGTCAGGTCCGGTACTTGCCGTTTCGCTTGATGAGGACGCGGGTGCCCACCGGCACGCGCTCGTACAGGTCGGCGATATCCTCGTTCAGCATCCGGACGCAGCCCGACGACATCTGCTCGCCGATGCTCCAGGGCTCGTTGGTGCCGTGGATGCGGAACAGGATGTCGCGGTTGCCCTGGTAAAGGTAGAGGGCGCGCGCGCCGAGGGGGTTGTCGAGGCCGCCCTTGCGGGTGCGCGGCAGGTCGGGATGCAGCGAGACCATCGTGACGGTCGGGCTCCAGTCCGGCCAGACGCCCTTGCGTCCGACCCGTGCCTCGCCCTTCCAGGAGAAGCCGGCCTTGCCGACGCCGACACCGTACTGCATCGCCGTGCCGTCGGCCTGGACCAGCACGAGCTGACGCTTGTCGATGTCGACCACGATCGTCCCGGGCTGCTCGGGGCCGTTGTAGCTCACCTGCTGGCGGCGGTACTTCGGATCGAGGCGCTGGGTGTCGACCAGCGGAATGTCGAAGGGCTTGTCGGGCTTGCTGCCGACGTACCACGCCGCCTCGTCGTCCTGGGCGACCTGGATCGGACGGGTCTGGCAGGCCGCGAGGGGCGCGATCGCCACGACGGCGAGGAGGATTCGCGAGAGAACGATCCGGCGCAGGCGGCTCCAGGCCGAGGGAAGCGTGGCGATCATAGGTCCTGTCGTGCGGGATACGGTCGTCGCGCCATGCCTACCGTCTCTGCGCCCGTGACGATGTAGCTTTTGCGCCGCAGCCGGCCGTGCGCGGGCCGCTCCCACGGCCACGGTTGCGCCCTAATTCTGAATCGCAGCGGTGCTCTACTGCGCCCTGAGCGGAGGTGAACGATGGCCGAGACCGAAACTCTTCCCACCGAGGCGACGGTCGCTCCCGATGTCCCGCTCAGCCCGGCGATACACCTCGATCACTGCGTGATCCACGTCAGCGACTGGGCACGCTCGAACGCCTTCTACCGCGACGTGGTGGGTGCCGAGATCCTCGAGCGCGGTCCCGGCTTCGCCTACCGGTTCGGCGGCGTCCAGCTCAATTGCCACGGGCCGGGCGTCGAGCCGGTACCGGTCGCGGCGAAACCCGTCCAGCCGGGCAACAGCGACCTGTGCTTCCGCTGGTCGGGCGCGATCGAGACCGCCATCGCGCATCTCGAGGCCGCCGGGGTCCCGGTGGAACTCGGTCCGGTGGAGCGGCACGGCGCCGCGGGCGCGGGGATCAGCGTCTACTTCCGGGATCCCGACGGCTCGCTTTTGGAATTCATCACCTACGCGGGATGATCAGCCCCGGCTCTCGGCCAGCGCCTGGTTGGTCTGCTCCAGCCGCAGCGCCAGCACGCGCATCAGGGCGATGCTGATCTGTGGAAACTGGGCCAGCAGCTCCAGGAACACTCCGCGGTCGATACGCAGGGCGGTCACCGCGGATTGCGCAGTCACGGTGGCGGAGCGGGGCTGCTCGGCCAGGATGCCCATCTCACCGACGAGGGCGTCCTGGCCGAGCAGCGCCAGCCGCACCGGGCCGGCGGGACCGTCGATGCTGACGTCCGCCGTACCCGAGAGGATCACGTAGGCCGCATCCGCGACGTCGCCGCGGGCGAAGAAGCGTTGCCCCGGTTCGAAATGCACCCGCTCGCTGGTGAAGGCCAGGAGCTTCAGGCGCGCCGGTTCCACCTCGCGGAACAGCGGCACCTGCTTCAGGGAGGAAACCTCGGTGTCGAGGGTCATTCGGGGGCTCCGCGACGGGTCTCACGCCCAGGACGGCGGGGCCGGACGGGCCCGCTTATCCATGCGGTTCGTCAGGCACTTGTCCAGCCCCGCACCCGACGCAACCTGTCGGTGTGGTCTCGGCGCCCTCCTGGCACTGTGCCTCGTCCTGTCGCCGGAGCCGGCAGCGGCCCGCCTCGTCCAGGCCGACCTCGCCCGCGTCGCGGTCGCGCCGCCCCCGGGCGCCCGGACCCCGCTCGACCTCGCCGCCACCGACGCGCGCACCGACCGGCCGACCACCCTCGGGCAGGCCCTGGGCGGCCGCGCGGCCCTTCTTCTGCCGGTGGATTACACCTGCGGGAATGTCTGCGACCCCATGCTGTCCCTGTCGGTGGACGCGCTGGCGGCCACCGGCCTGCCGATCGACGACTACGCCCTCGTGCTGGTCGGGATCGATCCCCGCGACGACGCCGCGGCCGCGCGGCGCATGCTGGCCGAGACGCTCGGGGATCGGGCGGGATCCGTCCGGCCCCGGGCGCTCATCGTGTCGGATTCCGCGCTCGCGCGCCTCACCGGCGCGCTGGGCTATGAAGCTGTCTACGATGCCGGGACCGACAGCTTCGCGCATCCCGCGGCGGCGCTTCTCCTCACCGCCGACGGCCGGGTGGCGCGTGTGCTGTCGCCCCTGGCGCTGACCGGGCGCGACCTGCGCCTCGCCCTGACGGAAGCCGGCGAGGGCCGGGTCGGCAGCATCGCCGACCGGCTCACCCTGCTCTGCTACGGCTACGATGCCGCGCGCGGCGTCTACACGCCCCTCATCCAGCGGATCCTGACGGTGGCCGGGATCGTCACGATCCTGGCGATCGCCCTTCTCGTCGCGGGCCTGACACGCCTCGCGCACCGGCGCCGGACCTGAGAACGCCCTCGCCCGGCTCAGCGCTTCGTCGAGAGCCCCTGTCCGCCCGGAGGGGGGGCGTCGCGCTTGAGACTGGCGTTCAGGTGCGGCGAATCCGTCGGCTCCTCGCGGGTTGTCGGGGTGGCGGAATCTTCCGGCGCGGGCATCGGCGGCAGCGGTGGCGTGTTGGGCTGCGTGGCCGGTGCCCCCGGAGCGGCATCCTTGACCATGTTGCGGTTCGTCATGCGCGAAAACCCTTCTCTCGTGCCGTGAGGCCGCGCCGTCCGCCCGGACGAGTCGCCGGGCCTCCGGGCCTGTCGGACCCGACGCGGACTTCAACCAAGGTCGAATGTCGACCAACGCGGCACACAAGTCGGGGTTGCTGCCAAGCTTAGCTGTCGGAAGCTTGAGCAGGTCTCGGGACAGGAACCTTGGTTATTGCTGAAGGTTGTTGCGGGGTGAAGCGAAGCCTGAGGAGGAACTGATGGCGTCCGGAAATTCGACCTCGAAGCGAGGCTTTGCCTCGATGGACCTGGAGCGGCAGCGCGAGATCGCCAGCAAGGGCGGCCGCAGCGTGCCGGCCGAGAAGCGCTCCTTCTCGCAGGACCGTGAGCTCGCCTCGTCCGCCGGCCGCAAGGGCGGTCAGTCCACGGGAACCGGCCGGGCCGAGTGAGGCCGCTGCCGCTCCGTACCGCGTAGCGGCGCCGCGTCCCTCGGGACGGGCGCCGTTTTCGTTTGAGGCCTCGGCCGCGGATCGCGATCCTGGGCCGGTCCACACAGCAGAAGGCCCCGCCGAGACGGCGGGGCCTTCTGATTTCCGGTCCTTGTCGGCGCCGATCAGGAAATGCAGCGGCCGGGGGTCATGCGGCGCGCCTCGGGACCGACCAGGGAGCTCAGCGCCGCCTCGCACCCCTCGCGCATGCGCCGCGGCGGCTGCCGCAGGATCGGCTTGATCTCCAGATCCTGCGCCTCGCCGGCCACCGGGGCGTTCCGGCTCTCGAGGCGCTGCACCCCCGCCACCCGCGTCGGGCTGATCGACAGCGACACGGGGCGCATCCCCGGCAGCGGCGCCGAAATGGTCTGCGCGGTCGGGACCGGCATCGTCCACCGATCCGCCGTGTCGCGAACCACCGGCTGGACCAGAACGGTGAGAAGAGCCGCAGGAGCACTCACGCCCAGGATGAAACCAGACCGCAGCATCGCCCCGACCTCATTGCGAGAGCTTGACAGGATGTTCGTACAACGCGCCCTGCAATCGCAGGTTCCTAGACTGTCTCGCGTCTACGAAGCCTGAGTATTCGAACGCAGCCCGGCCGTTGGTGCGGCGGCGCACGCCCGCTATCCACAGCCCCGGCCCGTTGCGAAAAAATCACGCCTCACGAAAAAGCGCCCGTTCTGGAACCTCCCGCGCCGGCACCCGTTCTCTGTGCACCCGGCCACCTGGTCCTCCCCGCATTCCCCTTGTGCATCGGCCGGAACCTTCGCGACGGGCTGGAGCTCTCTCCGGCCCGTTTTTTTGTGCGCGGCGGCCGACGAGGGCGGGTGGACCGACAACGAAAAAGCCCCGGCTCACGCCGGGGCTTTTTCGTTGTTACCACTCTCGGTCGCGGGCGCCCCGGGTCACCTCCGGGCGCGAACCGCCAAGCCTGACCTCAGGCCGGATCTCAGGCCGTCTTGGCTTCCCGCCGACGGGCGGTCTGCTGGAAGAACAGCGCTTGGCTGATCACTGCCGAGACGTTGGCGGGCTGGAACGGCTTGGCGATCAGGAACGCCGGCTCGGGCCGCTCACCGGTGAGGAAGCGCTCCGGATAGGCGGTGATGAAGATCACCGGCACCTCGAAGGATTTCAGGAGGTCGTTCACGGCGTCGAGGCCGGAGGAGCCGTCGGCGAGCTGGATGTCGGCCAGGATCAGGCCGGGGCGCTTGCCCTCGCCGGCGATCTTGATCGCCTCGGTGCGGGTGCGGGCGACGCCGATGACGTTGTGGCCGAGACCCTCGACCAGCGCCTCCAGATCCATCGCGATCAGGGGCTCGTCCTCAATGATGAGGATCTCGGTCGCCATGTCGGCGGCGAGTTCCCGACCGGCCTCGTCCACGAGGTCGCGAACCTCGGACACGTCGACGCCTAGAATGATCGCCGCGTCCTCCTCGGAGAATCCCTCGAGGCAGGAGAGCAGGAAGGCCTGGCGCGGCAGCGGGGTGATCTGGCCGAGGCGGACCTCCGCCGGCAGGTCGTGCTGGACCTGCTCGCTGCGGCCGTTGACCGAGAGCGAGTTCCAGATCCGCGTGAAGACGCGGAACAGGTCGGCCTTGATGTTGGTGCTGCGACCGAGCGTGTCCGGCTCGTTGACGAGGGTCTCCAGGGTGGCGGCGACGTACGCGTCACCCGCCACTTGGCTACCCGTGAGCGCGCGCGCGTAGCGGCGCAGGTACGGCAGGTGCTGTACCACGAGTTGCGATGTCGACATTCGATCCCCTGTGCCTCGCCGTGTTGCCCGGCCGCGAGCGCCTCGATCCGTCACCGAGGGCCTGCCGGGGCCGGCTTTCTGTCCTGCGCAGCCTACCGCCCAACGCGGAGGCCCGCACTCCGTTCCACCCCCCAGCGGAACCGATGCCGGCGCGCAGGCGTTGCCGGCGCAGCCATGGCGTATGTCGAGCCGCAGCACAATGCGGCCGGGCCGACTTCGGCAACAAGGGGCGTGTTGATGGTGGACCAGGGAAAGGAGGCAGGTCTTCGCGCGCGCGATCCGCACGTCGAGACCGCTTCGGATCACTCGTCGGAGTCCGAGAACAGCTCCGGCGGCACGGCCGCTTCCGACCCGTCCGACCGCGCCAGGAGCAGGGGCGGCCTCAGCGATCAGACCCGGAACCGCATCGCCGCGCAGCTGCGCGCGATGTACGACACGGTCACGCAGCAGCCCGTACCCGATCGCTTCGCCGAACTGATCGCCAAGCTCGACAGCGCTGACCGCAAGGCCTGAAACCGCTCGTCCCGTGATCGGGACAATCCACCCCTGCAACAGCGCGCGATGGCAGCGCCGCGATGGAAAAAGCCGCCGCCCTGCGGCGACGGCTCTTCCGTGGGTCCGTGCGACGGCCCGCTGGACGGGGCCGGCCGCTCCGGCCCTCCGTCAAAGTGTCGGCGAACGGCCCCGCATCAGACCGACGACGGCCGAGATGGCGAACAGGACGATCGCCACGAAGAACACCAGCTTGGCCGCCTCCATGGCGGTGCCGGCGATGCCGCCGAACCCAAGCAGAGCGGCCACGAGAGCGACGACGAGAAAAGTTACGGCCCAACCGAGCATGGTTCGTATCCTTAGAAAGTACCAACGCGGGCGGGCCGCGTCGTTCTGAACACGAAAACGCCAAGGTTTCGCTCCGGTTCCGCCCCCATTGCGAAGTCCTGTGGGTCCCCGCGGGCGCGAGCGCCGGCCGCGACATGGGGTGACGGAACGAGACAGGGGCGCTAGCGTTCGAAGATAGGTCTTAAGGCTCGATCCGGGATTTGCGATGCTGCAATCTGCCAAGAGTGCCGTTCGATCGAAGGCCGCCGCGATGGCGGCGCGCGTGACCGAGATCGTCGACAGGGCCGGCGACGCCCTGCGCGCGGCCGCACTCGGTCTCATGCCGGCACCGGCGCCCGTACCGGTCCGCGTGCGCGCGCGGCAACTGCGCCGGCAAGACTGATCGCGGCAAGACTGATCGCGGGACGCGCGCGACCCCGGAGCGGACGCGACCCCTTCCGCGTCCCTCCACAGGCGCCGGACGGGATCGCCCCTGCATCAGGATCACCGGCAGGACGGCGGGCAGGTCCTGCCGCCATCCCAGAATGCCTCGCGCCGCGGCCTCCCGTCCCCTAGGCCCCGAGGGCGATTGCCACGCGGCCGCGAACCGTCCAAGGAACCGCCGCATCGATCGCACGGGATCGTGATGGCGGACACCGACGAGACCACCCTGACCTTCGATCCGTCGATGCCTCCGGCCGGCCAGCTGGACCGGGTCGCGCCGCTGATCCGCCGGCGGGTCGCGCCGAACGGAGGCCCGTTCACGGCGAGCGGCACCTGCACCTACGTGGTGGGCCAGGAGCGCGTCGCGGTGATCGATCCCGGCCCGGACGATCCGGCCCATGTCGACGCGCTGCTTCGGGATCTCGGCACCGAGCGGGTCGAGGCCATCGTGGTCACCCACACCCATCGGGATCACTCGCCCGGGGCACGGCTGCTCGCCGCGCGCACCGGCGCGCCGATCGTCGGATGCGCGCCGCACAGGGCCGCGCGGGCCCTGTCGGAGGCGGAGACCCCGATGCTCGACGCGAGCGCCGACCGCGCCCACGCGCCGGAACGGATCATGGTGGAGGGCGACGCCGTGTCCGGCCCGGGCTGGACCCTCGTGGCCGTCGAGACCCCCGGGCACACGATGAACCATCTCGCCTTCGCGCTGCCGGAGGCGCGGGCGCTGTTCTCGGGCGACCACGTCATGGCGTGGTCGACCACGATCGTGGCGCCGCCCGACGGCGCGATGCGGGCCTACATGGACTCCCTCGACAAGCTGCGCGGGCGCGACGAGACGGTCTACTGGCCGGGCCATGGTGGGCCGGTGCGCGAGCCCGCCCGGTTCCTCCGCGGGCTCGCCGGGCATCGCCGCCAGCGCGAGGCGGCGATCCGCGCGCGGCTGGCCGCCGGCGACGGGCGGATCGCCGACATCGTCGCTGCGATCTACCAGGGGCTCGATCCCCGGCTCCGCGGCGCGGCAGCGCTGTCGGTCTTCGCCCACCTGGAGGATCTGGTCGGACGCGGGCTTGCGTCCTGCGACGGCGCCCCCCGGCTCGACGGCACCTACGCGCCGGCCTGAGAGGCGCGGCGGCTCACTTCACCGCGAGGGCGAGGTTGGCGACGTCGTCGAGATAGGCCCGGATCCGGTCGGCATTGCTGCCGAAATCGCGGCTGCCGAGCCGCGAGGCCGAGCGCACGTCGATCCGCGCCCCGTCCGCGCGAGGGCGGATGCGCACGGTGACATCGTCCGGCAGGTTGAGGATCAGCCCCCGCGCCACGGCCTCGATCCGGCCATTGCCGGTCCGGCCGCCCGGCCGGATCGCCTCGACGATCTGCCAGTGCCGCTTCAGGGCGGCCTGCCGGGCGAGTTCGAAGGCCTCGTCGGCGCCGATATCGAGGGTCAGCGGCGCGATCTGCGGGTAGGCGCCGCGCTGGCTCTCGCGCGCAGCCGGGCTCGGGTCCGCCGGGTAGCGCCCGCCGCGGGCCGCGAAGGCCGCCCGCGAGCGCGAGAAGGCCGGCGGATTGTCGATGTCGGTGGTGATGTCCGACAGGGCGGGCAGACGCAGGCCGCGCAGGCCCAGGAAGGCGGGGTAGCCGAGAACCGCCAGCGCCAGGATCAGTCCGGCGAGGGCGGCCGCGAGACCGCGGGCGCCCTCGCGCCAGACCCGCACGAAGGCGAAGATCGCGGCCGCGGCCGCCAGCAGCGCGACGCCGAGCCCGGCCACGAGGGCCACGAGGGCGGCGTCCGTGTCGGAGCGCGGATCCCGGACGAGGACCAGGGCGATCCCGGTAGCGATGACGGAGAACACGGCGAGCCGCCGGGCCAGCGGCCCCGCGCGGGTCACGGGTTCCTCGATGAGCAGGCGGCGCATGGGGATCATGAAGGCGTTCGAGGCCCGATCTTAGAGCTTGGCCGGAGCCGGCGCCATGGCGCCGCGGTCACGGCGCGTACGCGCGGGCGTTGCCGGGCAGGCCGAGCGTGGCGGGCAGTTTGAGCGGGTCGGGGAGCATCGCGCCCCCGTACCGGCCGACCGGGTCGGGAATCTCGCTGTGCGCGGTCGTCTGAGCCGTCAGGGCGCTCCAGGGCCCCGTCACCGCGAACAGGATCCCGCGGGAGGAATCGCCGGGCGGACGCAGGACGAGGTCGCCCTTGGCGTCGAGCCGACGCTCCGGCAGCGAGACCTGACCGTGCAGGGTCGCCCCGACGCTCGGGCCCAGAAGTCCCGACTCGGCGATCTCGCCCACGCCGTCGGCGAAGCGCAGCGTCACCACGGCCCGCTCGAAGGCCGTCCGGCCGTTGCGGCGCGCCAGGGCGCCGGACGCCACCGCGCCGTTGCGGTGGATCACGTCGGCGAGGTCGAGGCCCGCGATGGCACCACCGTCCATGGCGAGCGTGGCCCGGCCGTTCAGGTGCGCCAGCAATCCGACCGTGTCCCGGGCCCTGGATTCGAGGGCGAAATGCCCCTGCACGGGCCCCACCACCCAGCGGGCCGCGCCGATCTCGCCGAGCAGCGCGCCGAGGTCGACGCGGTCGAGGCTTCCCTGCGTGCGCACTTCGGTCGCGGCCGGATCGGACCCGCTCGTGAGGTTGACGCGCCCCTTGAACGTGCCGTCCTGGATCCGGGCCCGGTTGACCGCCACCTCCAGGGCGGCCTCCCGCACCAGGACGCTCGCCGCCAGATCCTGCACCCGGACCGCGCCGGCGCGTCCCTCGGCCGCCGACAGGCGCAGGTCGAGGTCGCCTCGCGTGAAGGGCGCCAGGGCGATCGACGCGGGCGCCCTGTCGAGGAGCCGCGACAGATCCGCGACGAGAGGCGTGAGATCGAGCGTCTCGGCCGCCAGGGTCGCCTGCACCGAGAGGCGCGGCGCCTTGCCGGGCCCGAACGCGACGGCGCCGGCCCCCTCGAGCACGTTCTGACCCAGGCCGATGCGCAGGCTCGGCCACGAGACGGACCGCTCGCCCGTCTCGAACCGGCCGTCGACCGAGAAGGCGCCGGCGAGCGGCGCCAGCGGCACATCGCGGCCGATCCAGGCCAAGCTCCCCGGCAGGGATCGCGTCTCGAACCGGACCTGCCCGGACATGACGGGCAGCGAGCCCCCCTCCGCCGGCGGCGCCACCGTTCCGTCCGCCGCGAGGCGGCCGTCCGGCCACGTGATCTCCGCGGTGAACGGGCTCCCGCGGCGCTGGGCCATCTCGGCCGGACGCAGGTGGCTGAGGGCGATCCGGGTCGGCACGCCGCGCCAGATGAGGCTGGCGCGGCCCTCGGCGGCCTTGCCCCAGAGCGGCCACGCGATGTCGAGGTCGATGTCCCGGGCCGTGTCGCCGCCGGCGAGGCGCGCGTCGCGCACGACGATCCGGCGCGGCCGGGCCGTCTCGCCGGACCGCGCCTGCTCGGCGAGGCGCGCGAGGGGGGCTTCCCAGCCGGCGGGGTCGTCCGACAGCCGCGCGCCCTCCAGGCGGAGGCCGCTCACCGCGGCGCGGCCGCCGAGGAGGCTCAGCGGGTCGAGATCGATGGTCAGGCGGCCCTCATCCGCCAGGACCGGGCCGTCGGAGCCGGCAGCGAGCCGGACGCGGTCGAGGGTCAGGCGCGGCCAGGGCAGCACCGCGAGGCGCGCGGGCCCCTGCAGCGTCAGCCCGAGGCCGTAGGCGTCGAAGGCGCGGCGGGCGAAGGCCGCGGCCCGGCCATCCTCCAGGGGCCAGTCGCGCAGGCCGAGGCCGGCCGCGATCAGGCTCCCGAGAGCGAGGACGAAGATCGGGCGGCGCAGCGACATCATGCTCCGAGAGGGCGGCGGCTGTGGCCGGAAGCCGGGCGCCGCGCCGGCCCCTCGGGCTGCCACGGCCCGGCAGGGTCTGCACGTCGAATGGGCAACTTAGCGTCCCCGGCCGGTTTTGTCTGCCGCGCCCGCGCAGGGCCGCCCTGCCCTCCCCAGCGCAGTGCCGGTTACGGATCGACCGGGACCGCGCCGGCCGGTGCGGTGCACCACTGGATTTCGCGCGCGGAATCGGGGAGAGCAGGCGCGAGGACACGCGCGTCCCGAGGTTTCGGCCGGTCGGGTCCGGCGGGAAAAGGACGGTTCGATGAAGAAGGTCTACACGGATGCCGCCGCGGCCCTGGCCGGCCTCCTGCGCGACGACATGATGGTGATGTGCGGCGGCTTCGGCCTCTGCGGCATCCCCGACGAGCTGATCGAGGCGGTGCGCCTCTCCGGCGTCAAGGGCCTCACCGTCGTGTCGAACAATGCCGGCATCGACGGGGTCGGTCTCGGCAAGCTCCTGGACACCCGCCAGGTCGCCAAGATGATCTCGTCCTACGTGGGCGAGAACAAGGAGTTCGCCCGGCAGTACCTCGGCGGTGAGCTGGAGATCGAGTTCAACCCGCAGGGCACGCTGGCCGAGCGGATCCGCGCCGGCGGCGCCGGCATCCCAGCCTTCTTCACCAAGACCGGCGTCGGCACCAAGGTCGCCGAGGGCAAGGAAGTCCGCGAGTTCGACGGCGAGTCCTACGTGATGGAGCGCGGCCTGTTCGCCGACCTCGCCCTGGTGCACGCCCACACGGGCGACACCGAGGGCAACCTCCGCTACCGGATGACCGCGCGCAACTTCAACCCGATGATGGCGACCGCCGCCAAGATGACGGTGGCGCAGGTCGAGCACCTCGTGAAGCCGGGCGAGATCGATCCGGACACGATCCACACGCCCGGCATCTTCGTGAAGCGCATCCTCGACGTCGGGCAGCGCGACAAGCGCATCGAGCAGCGCACCACGCGCAAGCGCGGCGACAGCACCCCGGCCGCGGCGGCCGGCGGCGGCACGCACTGATCGGACGGGAAGGGAGCGAGAACGATGGCCTGGACCCGCGAGCAGATGGCGGCGCGCGCCGCCAAGGAGCTGGAGGACGGCTTCTACGTGAATCTCGGCATCGGCATCCCGACGCTGGTGTCGAACTACATCCCCGAGGGCATGTCGGTGCAGCTCCAGTCGGAGAACGGCATGCTGGGCATGGGCCCCTTCCCCTACGAGGGTGAGGAGGACCCGGACCTGATCAACGCCGGCAAGCAGACGATCACCGCTCTGCCGACGACGAGCTACTTCTCCTCGGCGGATTCCTTCGGGATGATCCGCGGCGGGCACATCAACCTGTCGATCCTCGGCGCCATGCAGGTGGCCGGCAACGGCGATCTCGCCAACTGGATGATCCCCGGCAAGATGGTGAAGGGGATGGGCGGCGCCATGGACCTCGTGGCCGGCGTGAAGCGCGTGGTCGTGGTGATGGAGCACGTCGCCAAGAACAAGGACGGCACCGAGAGCCCGAAGCTGCTCAAGGCCTGCGACCTGCCGCTCACCGGCACGCAGGTGGTCGACCTGGTGATCACCGATCTCGGCGTGTTCGAGATCGACAAGAAGGGCGACGGCGGCATGAGGCTCATCGAGCTCGCCGACGGCGTCACCGAGGACGAGATCCGCGGGAAGACCGAGGCCGACTTCACGGTCGCCCTGAAGAACTGAGTCCGGACGGGCCGGGGGGCCGCCCCGCCCGGGGCCCCGGGCGGGGGGGGGGCGGGGACCCGCCCGTGCCGCGGGGCC
>NZ_JBKFBI010000042.1:0-39664 GCF_053346095.1 Methylobacterium sp. A52T
CCCGCCGGCGGCGCGAGGGGCGGCGGCACCATCGGCGGCGGCACCACCGGCTCGGGCGCGGGCGGCGCCGGGGGTTGAGGCGCAGGCGGCTGAGGCGGCGCGGCACTCAGAGGTGCGGTGACGTCTTGGCCGGGCTCGTCGCCGCCGAACAGCCCGGGATCGAGGGGCAGCGTCACGGGCGGAGCGGAGGCCGAGCGCGGCACCGGCGACGGGACCACCACCGGCATCGCGAAGCCCGGATCGAACAGCGGTTCGGCGCGCCGGCCGCCGGATTCCGGCAGACCGCGGGGCGGCTCGGGCAGGCGGCCGCCCTGGACGAGGGGGTCCGGGAGCGGCTCGTCCAGCGGCTCCGGCGCCAGCTCCGGCCGGATCGCCGCCTCCGGCAGGGGCCGCTGGCCGCGCTGGATGTTGCGCTCGACCACGACGTCGTTGGGGCCGCCCACGAGGAGCAGGTGCTCGACATTGTCCCGGCGCAGCAGGATGAGCTGCCGGGCCCGGTCGAGCTCGTACACGTCGACGATCCCGAGGCGCGGCTGGCGCCCGCGGCTCCCGGACCGCCCCGGCAGGGCGAGGCTCCGGCCGGTGAGCCGGCGCACCGTGAACACGATCGCCGCGAGCGCCGTGAAGATGACGGCGAAGATCACGATATACTGGACGATGGGGGAGCCGTCAGAGCCGAACACGGATTGCAGCCATCGCAAGATTACGCACTCGCACGTTCCGACCGCCGCGGGTGCGCGCCGGCACGGACTTGATCCATACCACGCCGGAGGGGCGGCAAGGCAAACGACGTTAAGAGTTCGTTAACAGACCTTTTAATTGAGCGCGCGCAAGACAATAGGTCGGGACTGCGCCGGCGGCCCGGCCGAACCGGGGGCTCACTCCCCCGCGGCGCGAGCTGACGCGGGCACCGGCCGACCCTGAGATCGGGCTTAACGCGCCGTTAACCATGCAGGCGGCAGATTTTGCCGAGCCCGCTCGTCCCGGCGCGGCCACGCCATCCCGGAGGCGACCATGGCCCTCACCGATCTGCCCGTGCTGAGCATGCTGCGCACGCGGATGCAATGGGCGCAGGCGCGCCAGGGCGTGATCGCCGAGAACGTCGCCAACGCCGACATGCCGGGGTTCAAGCCCCGCGACCTCGTGGAGCCGCGCTTCGACCGGGCGACCGGCGCCCTCGCCACCAGCGGCTCCGGCCTGACGCTCACGAGCGCGGGCCACATGGCACCGCCCGGCCAGGCGGTCGGCGCCGATTCCAAGCGCGCCAAGGGCTTCGAGGTCCGGCCCAGCGGCAACGGCGTCAACCTCGAGGACGAGATGATGAAGGCCGGCGAGAACCAGGCGGACTACCAGCTCGCCGCCTCGCTGTACCAGCACAGCCTGACCACCCTGAAGATCGCGATCGGCAAGAGCTGACGCGCGACGGCCGAATGTGGAGCGCCGACGGCCGCGGGGTCGCGGCAGCGGGAGGGTCCTGAGCCATGGAATTCACGAAGTCGCTGGCGGTGGCGGCCGCGGGCCTCAAGGCCCAGTCGGGCCGGATGCGCATCATCGCCGAGAACATCGCCAACGCCGATTCCGCGCCGGCCTCCGCCGGGGCGCAGCCCTACCGCCGCAAGATCCCGACCTTTACCAGCCACCTCGACGACGAGACCGGTGCCAAGCTCGTCGAGGCGGGGCGCGTCAGGCGCGACCCGTCGGCCTTCCGGACCAAGTACGAGCCCGGCAACCCCGCGGCCGACGCCCAGGGCGTGGTGCAGATGCCCAACGTCAACGCGCTGATCGAGAACATGGACCTGCGGGAGGCCCAGCGCTCCTACGAGGCGAACCTCAACATGATCAGCGCCACCCGCAAGATGCTGGCGCAGACCCTCGGCATCCTGAAGTGACCCCCGAAGCCCGCGGCAGGACCGCATAGCAAGGACGCATGGCGATGGCTTCGAGCAACTTCGCGGCGGGTGCCTACGCGGCCGTCCAGGGCCTCGCCGGCGGCCGGCCCGCCCCCCGGGTGCAGCCGACGACCGGCACCGGCACCGACTTCATGCAGATGCTCGGGCAGACCCTGGACAGCGTCGGCGATGCCGGCCGTCGGGCCGATTCCCAGGCCGTCTCCGCGGCCGCCGGCAAGGCCAACGTCGTGGACGTGGTCACCGCGGTCGCCGAGAGCGAGACCGCCCTGCAGACCATGGTGGCGGTGCGCGACCGCATGATCTCCGCCTACGAGGAGATCATGCGGATGCAGATCTGACCGGCCGACCGTTTCCCCGCCCGCTCCTCCCGCACTGAGCGCACCCCCATGACCGGCCTCGCCATCCTCGACATCGCCCGCGACGGCATCTTCGTGTTCCTCAAGGTGGCCGGGCCCCTGATGCTGGTCGCGCTCGCGGTCGGCCTCGCCGTCTCCCTGGTCCAGGCCCTGACGCAGATCCAGGAGCAGACGCTGATCTACGTGCCCAAGGTCGTGGCGGTGTTCGCCGCGCTGCTGCTGATGCTGCCCTTCATGGGCGACGCCATGGCCGGCTACATGACCCGCATCGCCGCCCGCATCGCGGCCGGCGGCTGATGCGCGCGCCGGCCGGGACAGGCGCGGCCGGCGCGTGCCATAGGGGCCGCGATGAACCTGCTCCTGCCCGGCATCGCCTCGGCCTACCTGATCACCTTCGCGCGCATCGGCACGCTGATCATGCTGATGCCGGGGATCGGCGAGCAGACGGTGTCGCCGCGCCTGCGCCTCGCCTTCGCGCTGCTCACGTCCCTGGTGCTGTTCCCGACCGTGCGCCCGCTGCTCGGCGGCACGGAGGGCGTGGCCGGCCCGCGGCTGATCGGGCTCCTGTTCGGCGAGACGATCATCGGGCTGGTGCTCGGCCTCACGGTGCGGATGATCCTCGCCGCCCTTCAGACCGCCGGGGTGATCATCTCGGCGCAGGTCGGGCTGTCCTACGCGATGACGGTGGATCCGAGCCAGGGCGGCCAGCAGGTGGCGATCGGCAACTTCCTGTCGCTGCTCGGGATCACGCTGATCTTCGCCGCGGACCTGCACCATCTCGCCATCGAGGGCGTGGCCCGCAGCTACGTGGTGCTGCCCCCCGACGGCGTGCCGTCCTTCTCGGACGCGCTGATGCTGGCCACGAAGGCGCTCGCTCGGGGCTTCACCCTGGCGGTGCAGATCGCCGGACCGTTCATCGCCTTCGGGATCCTGTTCAACCTGGGGCTCGGTGTGCTGTCGCGGCTGATGCCCCAGATGCAGGTGTTCTTCCTGGCGGTCCCGGCCTCGGTGCTGATCGGCATGCTGCTGCTGATGGGCTGCCTCGGCGTCATGATGGGCGTCTTCCTGGACGACCTGGGCCGGTATCTCGGGGATTACGTCGGCCGCTGAGCGGCCGGATCGCCCATACCCCGACGATGCCCACGCTCTGAGCCCGACGCGCGATGGCCGACGATACCGACGACGAGGACAAGACCGAGGAGCCGTCCCAACGACGGCTCGATCAGGCGATCGAGCGCGGCGACGTCGCGACCAGCACCGAGATCAACACCTTCGCGATACTGGCCGCGTTCACCCTGGCACTGCTGGTCGCGGCCCCGACCATCGCCACGAACCTGCTGCACGGGCTCAAGGCCTACCTCGCCAACGCCCATACCCTGCCGGACGACGCCACGGCCATGAAGGCGGCCATGACGCGCGGCCTGTGGCTGTGGCTCCAGGCGGTGGCGGTGCCGGTCGGGCTGGCGGTCGTGGCCGGGCTGGCCGCGGGGCTCCTGCAGCACCCGCTGGTCTTCTCCGCCGAGACGCTGATGCCGAAATTCTCGCGCCTCTCGCCGATGGCGGGCGTGAAGCGCCTCCTCGGCGTCGAGGCCCTGTTCCAGTTCGGCAAGGGGCTGGCGAAGATCGCCGCCGTGGGCGTGGTCGGCGCGGTGATGCTGTGGAACGACCGCGACCGGCTGGAAGTGTTCGCCCAGTTGGACCCCGCCGCCTCCATGCCGGCGATCCTGTCCCTCAGCCTGAAGCTGCTCGCCGGCATGCTGTGCATGCACCTCGCGATCACCCTCGGCGACGCGCTCTACGCGCGGTTCCGCTGGCGCAAGCGCCACCGGATGTCGAAGGAAGAGCTCAAGCAGGAGATGAAGGAGTCGGAGGGCAATCCCGAGGTGAAGGGGCGCCTGAAGCAGCTCCGGATGGCCCGGGTGAAGAAGCGCATGATGGCCGCGGTCCCCACCGCCACCGTCGTGGTGACGAACCCGACCCACTACGCGGTGGCGCTGCGCTACGAGACCGGCATGGCCGCGCCGGTCTGCGTCGCAAAGGGCGTCGACGCGCTCGCCCTGCGCATCCGCGCGGTGGCGGCCGAGCACGGCGTCGCGGTGATCGAGAACCCGCCGCTCGCCCGGGCGCTCCACGCCACCGTGGAGATCGACCGGGAGATCCCGGCCGAGCACTACCGCGCGGTGGCGGAGGTCATCGGGTTCGTGCTGCGCCTGCGGAGACGGGCGGCGTAGCCCCACGCGATCCGCGCGCCGCGCCATCTCGCCGAACGGGCGAGCGGGCGAGCGGGCGAAAGCCACGCTTCCTCCACCTTTTTTCGCGAGGCTGTGTCAAGGCTTGGCGCGACGAGACTGATGCCGCGCCCCGCATGTCCTGATATGGCCGGCGGACTAACCGGGTGACTGTTCTGGAATGAAGCCGATGGCCGACGTCACTGGACCTCCGGCGCCCGCCGCGGGCCCGCAGAATTCGGGTCCCCCGGTCGCGCAGGCCTCGTCCCTCCTGGGAACGGGCTCGATCGACCGCTCGGAGCAGCCGGGCCGGGTCGGCCTGCTCCTCGTGCTCGCCGGCCTGCTGGTCGGCGCGGCCATCGGCCTGTCCTTCGTGGCCAACGAGCAGGCCCAGTCGCTGATCGTCTGGCTGCTGGCGCTGCTGGCCATGGCGGGCGTGTTCTTCCTGTTCGCCCTCGCCATCGGGGCGCTCCAGCTCAGCGGCAGCGCCGCCCGGGACGACATCACCAAGGGGATCGTCGACGCCTCGCCGGACGGCCAGCTGGTCGTCGAGGACGGCGGCCGGCTGATCTACGCCAACGAGGCCTATCTGCGGATCGCCAGCGGCGACACCTTCTCGAACCTCGTGCCGGTGGAGCGCATCCTCGTCGGCTCGCCGGAAGTCTCCGAGGCGGTCTACCGCCTGTCTCAGGCCTCGCGCGACGCCCGGGCCCACACCGAGGAGGTGCGGATGTCGCCGCCCCTCGGGCCCACGGCCGGCGAGCGCGGCTTCGGCTGGTACCGGGTCTCGGTGCGGCCCCTCGCGCGCCCGCGCCGGGCGGCCTCCCTCTGGACGGTGGCCGACATCACCGCCGAGCGGGAGCGGCAGGAGAACGTCTTCCAGGAACTCCAGCACGCCATCGACTACCTCGACCACGCCCCGGCGGGCTTCCTGTCGATCGATCCGGCGGGCGCCATCGTCTACATGAACGCGACCCTGGCGGCCTGGCTCGGCTACGACCTCGCCAGCGTCGGCCCCGGCGGCCCGCACCTCACCGAGATCGCCCCGGAGGCGGACGTGCTGGTGCGCACGGCCGGCCTGCCGGGCGAGGTCCGCACCGACCGCTTCGACCTCGATCTGCGCCGCCGCAACGGCCACACCCTGCCGGTTCGGCTCTACCACCGGGTCGCCTTCGGCAAGGACGGCAAGCCCGGCTCGTCGCGGACCTTCGTGATCAACCGCTCCGCCGGGGCCGAGACCGACGAGCCGCAGCGCGCCGCCGAGGTCCGGCTGGCCCGCTTCCTCAACAACTCGCCGATCGCCATCGCGACCCTCGACAGCGGCGGCCGGATCGCCCGCGCCAACGCCTCGTTCACGCGCCTGTTCGGCACGGTCCCGCGGCAGGCCGACGACGGCGCCCCGGACGGGGACGGCGTCCCGCGGGTCGAGCCCAACGTCGCCGACTCGGTCGCCGACCGGACCGCCCTGGAGGCCGGGCTCGCCCGCGCCGCGAGCGGGCGGACCGATCCGGAGCCGATCGAGGTCCAGCTGAACGGGCCCGGCGGCCGCTCGGCCCGGGTCTGGCTCAGCCCGGCCGACGGCGGCGATCCCGGCCAGCAGACCGACGAGGCCGAGCGGGTGATCCTCTACGCCCTCGACACGACGGCGCAGCGGCAGCTGGAGCAGCAGGTCGCCCAGGCCCAGAAGATGAACGCGGTCGGCCAGCTCGCCGGCGGCATCGCGCACGACTTCAACAACGTCCTGCAGGCGATCATCGGCTACTCGGACCTGCTGCTCGCGAGCCACCGGCCGACCGACCCGGCCTTCCAGGACATCATGCAGATCAAGCAGAACGCCAACCGGGCGGCGGGCCTCGTCCGCCAGCTCCTGGCGTTCTCCCGGCGGCAGACGCTGCGTCCGGAGGTGATGAATGTCGGGGAGGCGCTCTCCGAGCTGACCCTCCTCCTCAAGCGGCTGCTCGGCGAGCGCGTCGCGCTGGAGCTGAAGCACGGCCGCGAGGTCTGGCCCGTGAAGGCCGACGTCAACCAGTTCGAGCAGGTGATCGTCAATCTCGCGGTCAACGCCCGCGACGCCATGCCGGAGGGCGGCAAGCTGATGATCCGCACCGAGAATGTCTCCGACCCGGGGGCGGCCGCCGGCGCGGAGGGGCGCGGCGGGGCGCCGGCGGGCGACCACGTCCTGATCGAGGTGCGCGACACCGGCCAGGGCATCCCGCCCGAGCTGATGGAGAAGATCTTCGAGCCGTTCTTCACCACCAAGGAGATCGGCAAGGGCACCGGCCTCGGGCTCTCGACGGTGTTCGGCATCGTCAAGCAGTCCGGCGGCACCATCGACGTGCAGTCGAAGGTCGGGGAGGGCACCGCCTTCCGCATCTACCTGCCGCGTCACGTGCCGGTGGCGGAGCCCGAGGAGGTGCCGGCCGCGGCCGCCGAGCCGGCCCTGCCGCGCGCGGAGCCGCTCGCGCCGGCTTCCACCGCCGCCCATCCCGATTCCGGATCGGACGCCAAGCCGGCCACCGCACCGGCCGCGGGCGGCGACGCCGTTGTGCCGAAGGGGGAGACGCCGCCCGCCAAGGTCGACAAGCCGGCGCCGCGCAAGCCCGCCGCCGACCATACGGGGCAGGGGACCATCCTGCTCGTCGAGGACGAGGACCCGGTGCGGGCGGTCAACAGCCGGGCGCTCTCGGCCCGCGGCTACACGGTCCTGGAGGCGGCCTCGGGCCTCGAGGCGCTGGCGATCGTCCGCGAGGGCGCGCAGACCATCGACCTCGTCGTCTCCGACGTGGTCATGCCCGAGATGGACGGCCCGACGCTCCTGCGGGAGGTGCGCAAGCATCAGCCCGACCTGAAGGTGATCTTCGTGTCCGGCTACGCCGAGGACGCGTTCCGCAAGAACCTGCCCGAGGGCGAGACCTTCAACTTCCTGCCCAAGCCCTTCAGCCTGAAGCAGCTCGTCGAGACCGTGAAGAAGACGATGGCGGACTGACCGGCCCGCCGCGTCCGGTCACCGTTGCTCAACGACAAGCGGCCCCGGAGAGACTCCGGGGCCGCGCATCTTCGAACGTCGCTCGGTCCGACGCGCGCCGTCGCCGGCCCGCGGCGGCGCGGCCTAGGCCTCGCCCTCGTCGAGATCGTCCGCCGTCGGCGCGGCGTTCTCCAGGATCTTCTCGGCGACCAGACCGGAATTCTGCCGGATCGAACCCTCGATCTCGGCCGCGATCTTCGGGTTGTCGCGCAGGAAGCCCTTCGAGTTCTCGCGGCCCTGGCCGAGGCGCTGGCTGTTGTACGAGAACCAGGCGCCCGACTTCTCGACGATCCCGGCCTTCACGCCGAGATCGATCAGCTCGCCGACCTTCGACACGCCCTCGCCGAACATGATGTCGAACTCGACCTGCTTGAAGGGCGGCGCGACCTTGTTCTTCACCACCTTGACGCGGACCTGGTTGCCGATCGCCTCGTCGCGGTCCTTGAGCGTCGAGATGCGGCGGATGTCGAGGCGCACCGAGGCGTAGAACTTGAGGGCGTTGCCGCCCGTGGTCGTCTCGGGGCTGCCATACATGACGCCGATCTTCATCCGGATCTGGTTGATGAAGATGACCATGCAGTTCGAGCGCGAGATCGAGCCGGTCAGCTTGCGCAGGGCCTGGCTCATCAGGCGGGCCTGGAGGCCGGGCTGGCTCTCACCCATCTCGCCCTCGATCTCGGCCCGCGGGGTCAGCGCGGCCACCGAATCGACCACCAGCACGTCGATGGCGCCCGAGCGCACCAGCGTGTCGGTGATCTCAAGCGCCTGCTCACCCGTGTCGGGCTGGGAGATCAGCAGGTCGTCGAGGTTCACGCCGAGCTTGCGGGCGTAGACCGGGTCGAGGGCGTGCTCGGCATCCACGAAGGCGCAGACGCCGCCCTTCTTCTGGGCCTCCGCGATCGTGTGGAGCGCCAGCGTCGTCTTGCCGGACGATTCGGGACCGTAGATCTCGATCACCCGGCCGCGCGGCAGGCCGCCGACGCCGAGAGCGATGTCGAGGCCCAGCGAGCCGGTCGAGACGGTCTCGACCTCCTGGACCTTGTCGCTCTTGCCGAGCCGCATGATCGAGCCCTTGCCGAAGGCGCGCTCGATCTGAGACAGGGCGGCGTCGATCGCCTTGGACTTGTCCTTGTCCACCGGGGGCATGTCGACCACTTTCAATGCGGGCTGGGCCATCTGGCGGGCTCCTTATGAAGGGGTTGGACGCAGTTCACAACGCGCGTCGCCACCGCCTCTATGTACCTGTTTTGTTCTCTTTCAGCAAGGCCGGAACGCCGTTTTGCTGCGCACAGGTCACGAAATCCCCGCTCGATACCCGGAAGCCCCGCGACAGCAATCCAGTCCGGTAATCGGCCGTGAGGACACGAACGAACGCCCACACAACGCGCCGGACGGGACGATGACCCGCCGCAATGGCGACGCCTCCCGCGGTCCCGCTGCGGGCTCGGCCCGCCGGCGACGGAGATCCGATCGCCGGAAAGGCGGCCGAAAACGACGACGCCCGGCACGAATCCGGCTCTCGCGAGTCGAATTGCGTCCGGGCGTTCGTCGTACCGGTCGCCGGCCATCCCCGGGATGATCACCCCAGAGGAGGCTCCATCCCGCGACGCCGCGGGGCGAAATCTGGCGGACGCGGAGACCGCAGCCGCCGGGATCCCGGGATCAGGCGGCCTCGCCGGCCTCGGCCTGGGCAGCCTCGCCCTCGACCAGCTTCCAGGTCTTGGTCTTGGAGAACGGACGGCACTCCTCGATGAACACCGTCTGCCCGACCTTGGCGACGTTGCCCTCGTCGTGCGCGTGGTAGTTCTTCGACCGCCGCACGGTCTTCTTCATCACCGGGTGGGTGAAGCGGCGCTCCACCTTCACCACGATGGTCTTCTCACCCTTGTCGCTGACGACGGTGCCCTGCAGGATGCGCTTCGGCATGGTTGTCTCCTAAAACCCGCCTCAGCCCTTGGCCTGCTGCAGCGTCTTGGAACGCTGCAGAGTCCGGACACGGGCGATGTCGCGACGGACCTCGCGGACGCGGGCGACGTTCTCGAGCTGGCCGGTGGCCCCCTGGAAGCGCAGGTTGAACTGCTCCTTCTTGAGGTTGATCAGCTCGTCATTCAGCTGATCCGGCGACAGCGCCTTCAGATCAGACAGTCTCTGGGTCGACTTCACGATATCCTCCGTTCAGTCGGCGATGCGCTGGACGACCCGCGTGCGGATCGGGAGCTTCGCGGCGCCGAGGCGGAGCGCCTCCTTGGCGATGTTCTCGGCAACGCCGTCGACCTCGAACATGATCCGGCCGGGATGGACCCGGGCCGCCCAGTAATCCGGGGCGCCCTTACCGGAGCCCATGCGGACCTCGGTCGGCTTCGACGAGACCGGGACGTCCGGGAACACCCGGATCCACACGCGGCCCTGGCGCTTCATCTCGCGGGTGATCGCGCGGCGGGCCGCCTCGATCTGGCGGGCGGTGACGCGCTCGGGCTCCACCGCCTTCAGGCCGAACTGGCCGAAGTTCAGCTCGAAGCCGCCCTTGGCCGCACCGTGGATGCGGCCCTTGAACTGCTTGCGGAAGCGGGTCTTTTTCGGTTGCAGCATGGCTTCCTACCTTACGCGTGCTCGCGCTCGCGGCGTCCGCGCTCGCGGCCGCCCTCGCCATCGCGCTCACGGCGTCCGCCGGAGCGGCCGCCCTCTTCCTGGGCCTTCTTGTCCTGGGCCATCGGGTCGTGCTCGAGGATCTCGCCCTTGAACACCCACACCTTGATGCCGCAGGTCCCGTAGGTCGTGAACGCCGTGGCGGTGCCGTAGTCGACGTCGGCGCGCAGCGTGTGCAGCGGGACGCGGCCCTCGCGGTACCATTCCTGGCGGGCGATCTCGGCGCCGCCGAGGCGGCCCGAGCAGTTGATCCGGATGCCCTCGGCGCCCAGACGCATGGCCGACTGCACGGCCCGCTTCATGGCGCGCCGGAAGGCGACGCGGCGCTCGAGCTGCTGGGCGATCGAGTCGGCCACTAGGGTGGCGTCGATCTCGGGCTTGCGCACCTCGACGATGTTGATGGTCACGTCGGCCTTCGTCATCGTGCCGACGAGCTTGCGCAGCTTCTCGATGTCCGCGCCCTTCTTGCCGATCACCACGCCCGGACGACCCGAGTGGATGGTGACCCGGCACTTCCGGTGCGGGCGCTCGATGACGATCTTGGAGACCGCCGCCTGCTTGAGCTGCTTCATGAGGGCGGCGCGGATCGCGACGTCCTCGTGCATGAGCTTCGCGTAGTCGCCCTTGTTGGCGAACCAGCGGGAATCCCAGGTCCGGTTGATGCCGAGCCGGAGACCGATCGGGTTGACTTTCTGACCCATCAGATCCTCCTCAAGCCGCTTCGGCTTGGCGGACTTCGCGAACCACGATGGTGAGGTTCGAGAAGGGCTTCAGGATGCGCGCGCCGCGGCCGCGGGCGCGGGCGTGGAAACGCTTGAGAACCAGCGCCTTGCCCACGAAGGCCTGGGAGACGACGAGGTCGTCGACGTCCAGGTCGTGGTTGTTCTCGGCGTTGGCGATGGCGCTCTCGAGGCACTTCTTGACCTCGGTCGAGATCCGCTTGCGCGAGAACTGGAGCTCGGCGAGCGCCGTGTCGACCTTCTTGCCGCGGATCATCTGCGCCACGAGGTTGAGCTTCTGCGGGCTGACGCGCAGCATGCGCGCGACGGCCTTCGCCTCGTTCTCGGGGAGCGCGCGGGGGGTGGCTTGCTTGCCCATCTCAGCGCCTCTTCGCCTTCTTGTCGGCCGCGTGGCCCGGGAAGGTGCGGGTCGGCGAGAACTCGCCGAACTTGTGCCCGACCATCTCCTCGGTGACGTAGACCGGGATGTGCTTCTGCCCGTTGTGCACACCGAAGGTGAGCCCGACGAACTGCGGGAGGATCGTGGAGCGGCGGCTCCAGATCTTGATGACCTCGGAGCGCGAGGAGCCCCGCGCCGCCTCGGCCTTCTTGAAGAGGTAGCCGTCGACGAACGGCCCCTTCCAGAGAGAGCGTGCCATAGCGATTACTTCTTGCGGTTGTGGCGGCTGGACAGGATGAACACGTCGGTCCGCTTGTTGGACCGGGTCTTCTTCCCCTTGGTGGGCACGCCCCAGGGCGTGACCGGGTTGCGGCCGCCCGAGGTACGACCCTCGCCGCCGCCGTGCGGATGGTCGACCGGGTTCATCGCCACACCGCGGTTGTGCGGGCGCTTGCCGAGCCACCGGTTGCGCCCGGCCTTGCCGAGCGAGATGTTCATGTGGTCCGGGTTCGAGACCGCGCCGACGCTGGCGAAGCACTGACCGTGGACCAGGCGCTGCTCGCCCGAGTTCAGGCGGAGCGTCACGTAGCCCTGGTCGCGGCCGACGATCTGCGCGTAGTTGCCGGCCGAGCGGGCGATCGCGCCGCCCTTGCCGATCTTCAGCTCGACATTGTGGACGATCGTGCCCACCGGCATCGAGCCGACCGGAGCCGCATTGCCCGGCTTGATGTCGACGCTCTCGCCGGCCACCACCTTGTCGCCCGGCTGCAGGCGCTGCGGGGCCAGGATGTAGCTCTGCTTCCCGTCGGGGAAGTTGATCAGCGCGATGAACGCCGTGCGGTTCGGATCGTACTCGATCCGCTCCACCGTGGCGGCGACGCCGAGCTGCTCGCGACGCTTGAAGTCGACGTTGCGCAGCACGCGCTTGTGGCCGCCGCCGCGGAAGCGGACGGTGATGCGGCCGAGATTGTTGCGGCCGCCGGAGGACGACTTGCCCTCCGTCAGCGCCTTCACCGGCTTGCCCTTGTAGAGCTCACGGCGGTCGACGAGCACGAGCTGGCGCAGGCTCGGCGTGACCGGTTTGAATGTCTTCAAGGCCATCGGCTTGGATCCCTAAATCCCGTCCTCAGAGCCCGGTCGTGACGTCGATCGAGTGGCCCTCGGCCAGGGTCACGATCGCCTTCTTCACGTCGGAGCGCTGTCCGCGGAGGCCGCGGAAAATCTTCTTCTTACCCTTGGTGACAAGGGTGTTCACGGCCGTGACCTTCACGTCGAACAGCTTCTCGACGGCCTCCTTGATCTGAGGCTTCGTCGCCTTGGGGGCGACGCGGAAGACGACCTTGTTCTGCTCGGTCAGGTTGGTCGCCTTCTCGGTGATGACCGGGGAGACGACGATGTCGTAGTGGCGCGGATCGGCACTCATTTGAAACGCTCCTCCAGCGCGTCGACGGCAGCCTTCGTCAGGACGAGCGTGTCGCGGCGCAGGATGTCGTAGACGTTGATGCCCTGCACGGGCAGCACGTCGATCTGCGGGATGGCGCGGGCGGCCCGGCCGAAATTCACGTCGACCTCGGCACCGCCGATGATCAGCGCGTTCGAGAGGCCCATCTTGCCGAAGCGCTCGATGAGACCCTTGGTCTTGTGGTCCTCGATCTTGATGTCGTCGACGACGATCAGGGTCGAGGCCTTGGCCTTGGCCGACAGGGCGTGGCGCAGGGCCAGCGCGCGGACCTTCTTGGGCAGGTCGTGGCTGTGGTCGCGCGGCACCGGGCCGAAGGCGCGCCCGCCGCCGCGGAACTGCGGCGCCGAGGCCGCGCCGTGGCGGGCGTTACCGGTGCCCTTCTGCTTGTAGAGCTTCTTGCGAGTCCGGTTCACGTCCGAGCGGTTCTGCACGGCGTGGGTGCCGGCGCGCCGCTTGGCGAGCTGCCAGCGGACCATGCGCTGCAGGAGGTCGGCGCGCGGCTCCAGGCCGAAGATCTCTTCGTTCAGCTCGACCGAGCCGGCACCGGCACCGTCGAGGGTCTTGATATCGAGCTTCATCACGCGGTCTCCTCAGCCGCAGGGGCCTCGGTCGCCGGGGCGGAGGCGCCGTTCTCGCGGAACTTGCCCGGCAGCGGAACGTCGGCGGGGAGCTTGCGCTTCACCGCGTCGCGGATCTGGATCCAGCCGCCGGCGACGCCCGGCACCGCGCCCTCGACCAGAATCAGGCCGCGCTCGGGATCGGTGCGCACGACGCGCAGGTTCTGGGTGGTGACCCGCTCGACGCCGAGGTGACCCGGCATCTTCTTGTTCTTGAAGGTCTTGCCCGGGTCCTGACGGCCGCCGGTCGAACCGATCGAGCGGTGCGAGATCGACACGCCGTGCGTGGCGCGCAGGCCGCCGAAGTTCCAGCGCTTGATACCGCCGGCGAAGCCCTTACCGGTCGTGGTGCCGGTGACATCCACGAACTGGCCGGGGATGAAGTGGTCCGCGGTGATCTCGGCGCCGACCGGGATCAGCGCGTCCTCGGACACGCGGAATTCGGCGAGCTTCTTCTTCGGCTCCACCTTGGCGACCGCGAAGCGGCCCCGCTCGGCGGCCGAGACGTTCTTGACCTTGGCCTTGCCGACGCCGACCTGCAGCGCGACGTAGCCGTTCTTCTCGACGGTGCGGTGGGCAACCACCTGGCACTGATCGATCTTGAGCACGGTGACGGGGACATGCTCCCCCGCGTCCGTGAAGACGCGGGTCATGCCGACCTTCTGTGCGATGACGCCTGAGCGCATAGGTTCTCTCCCTCGCGCGATGAAACGGTAAGCTCTAAGTCCTCAGCGGACTCAGAGCTTGATCTCCACGTCCACGCCGGCGGCGAGGTCGAGCTTCATCAGCGCGTCCACGGTCTGAGGCGTCGGATCGACGATATCGAGCACCCGCTTGTGCGTGCGCATCTCGAACTGCTCGCGCGACTTCTTGTCGATGTGGGGCGAGCGGTTCACGGTGAACTTGGCGATGTGCGTCGGGAGCGGGATCGGGCCGCGGATGGTCGCGCCCGTACGCTTGGCCGTGGAGACGATCTCCTTGGTCGACGCATCGAGGATGCGGTGATCGAACGCCTTGAGGCGAATGCGGATGTTCTGACCGTTCATGATCCTGGAACCTTGAGAGGGACGGCGGGGTACGCGGGGCCTTCACCCCGCCGCGCCCTGCTAAGGATGCTTGCTCGAGCTCAGTCGTTGATGGCGGCGACGACGCCGGCGCCGACGGTGCGGCCGCCCTCGCGGATGGCGAAGCGCAGCTTCTCCTCCATGGCCACCGGCACGATCAGCGCCACGTCCATGGTCACGTTGTCGCCCGGCATCACCATCTCGGTGCCCTCCGGCAGCGTGCAGATCCCGGTCACGTCCGTGGTCCGGAAGTAGAACTGCGGCCGGTAGTTGGTGAAGAACGGCGTGTGGCGGCCGCCCTCCTCCTTGGTCAGGATGTACGCCTCGGCCTTGAACTTCGAGTGCGGCTTCACCGAACCCGGCTTGCACACGACCTGGCCGCGCTCCACGTCCTCGCGCTTCGTGCCGCGCAGCAGCACGCCGACGTTGTCGCCCGCCTGCCCCTGGTCGAGCAGCTTGCGGAACATCTCCACGCCCGTCACCGTCGTCTTGGTGGTCGCCCGGATGCCGACGATCTCGACTTCCTCGCCCACCTTCACGATGCCGCGCTCAACACGACCCGTCACCACCGTGCCGCGGCCCGAGATCGAGAACACGTCCTCGATCGGCATCAGGAACGGCATGTCGATCGGACGCTCCGGCTGCGGGATGTAGCTGTCCACGGTCGCCATCAGCGCCAGGACCGCCTCCTTGCCGATCTTCGGCTCCTTGTCCTCGAGCGCCATCAGCGCCGAGCCCTTGGTGATCGGGATGTCGTCGCCCGGGAAGTCGTACTTCGACAGCAGCTCGCGCACCTCCAGCTCGACCAGCTCCAGCAGCTCCTCGTCGTCGACCATGTCGACCTTGTTGAGGAACACCACCAGCGCCGGGACGCCGACCTGGCGGGCCAGCAGGATGTGCTCGCGGGTCTGCGGCATCGGGCCGTCGGCCGCCGACACCACCAGGATCGCGCCGTCCATCTGCGCCGCGCCCGTGATCATGTTCTTCACGTAGTCGGCGTGGCCGGGGCAGTCCACGTGCGCGTAGTGGCGGTTCTGCGTCTCGTACTCAACGTGCGCCGTCGAGATCGTGATCCCGCGCGCCTTCTCCTCAGGCGCCTTGTCGATCTGGTCGTAGGCCGTGAACGTCGCCCCGCCCGTCTCGGCCAGGACCTTCGTGATCGCCGCCGTCAGAGACGTCTTGCCGTGATCGACGTGGCCGATCGTGCCAATGTTGCAGTGCGGCTTGGTGCGGGAGAACTTTTCCTTGCCCATCAGAGCCTCCTAGATTCGAATTCGCGTTGCGGAAGAAGAGATGCTTAGGCGTACTTGGCGATGACCTTGTCGGCTTCGCCGCGCGGCACCTCTTCATAGTGATCGAACTGCATCGTGAAGTTGGCGCGGCCCTGCGAGAAGGAGCGCAGCTGGTTCACGTAGCCGAACATGTTGGCCAGCGGCACCATCGCGTTGATGACGTTGGCGTTGCCGCGCATGTCCTGACCCTGGATCTGGCCGCGGCGGGCGTTCAGGTCGCCGATGACCGAGCCGGTGTACTCTTCCGGCGAGACGACCTCGACCTTCATCACCGGCTCGAGCAGGACCGAGCCGCCCTTCTGCAGCGCCTCGCGGAAGGCGGCGCGGGAGGCGATCTCGAAGGCGAGCGCCGAGGAGTCGACGTCGTGGTAGGCACCGTCGACCAGCTCGACCTTGACGTCGACCACCGGGAAGCCGGCGAGGACGCCCGCGCCGAGGACCGAGTTGAGGCCCTTCTCGACGCCCGGGATGTACTCCTTGGGCACCGCGCCGCCGACGATCTTCGACTCGAACGAGAAGCCGGCGCCCGGCTCGTTCGGCTCGACGACGAACTTCACGCGGGCGAACTGACCGGTACCGCCGGTCTGCTTCTTGTGCGTGTAGTCGATCTCCTGCCGGCGGGTCAGCTTCTCGCGGTAGGCGACCTGCGGCTGGCCGATATTCGCGTCGACCTTGTAGGTGCGGCGCAGGATGTCGACCTTGATGTCCAGGTGGAGCTCGCCCATCCCCTTGAGGATGGTCTGGCCGGATTCCTGGTCGGTGGAGACGCGGAAGGACGGGTCCTCGGCGGCGAGCTTCGAGAGCGCGATGCCGAGCTTCTCCTGATCGGCCTTCGACTTCGGCTCGACGGCGATCTCGATGACGGGCTCGGGGAACTCCATCTTCTCGAGGATCACGGCCTTCTGCGGGTCGCAGAGGGTGTCGCCCGTGCGGGTGTCCTTGAGGCCGGCCAGTGCGACGATGTCGCCCGCGAAGGCCTCCTTGATGTCCTCACGGTTGTTGGCGTGCATCAGGAGCATGCGGCCGACGCGCTCCTTCTTGTCGCGCGACGAGTTCAGCACGTTGGCGCCGGTCTCGACCTTGCCCGAGTACACGCGGCAGAAGGTGATCGTGCCGACGTGGGGATCGTCCATGATCTTGAAGGCGAGCATGGAGAAGGGATCCGCATCCGACGGGTGACGGACGGTCTCTTCCTCGGTCTTGAAGTCGATGCCCTTGATCTCGCCGCGATCGGCCGGGGAGGGCAGGTAGTCCACGACGGCGTCGAGGAGCGGCTGCACGCCCTTGTTCTTGAACGCCGAGCCGCAGAGCACCGGGTGGAAGGCGCGCAGCTGGACGGCCTTGCGCACCAGGACGCGCATGGTGGCCTCGTCCGGCTCGTTGCCGTCGAGGTAGGCGGCCATGGCGTCGTCGTCGAGCTCGACGCAGGCCTCGACCAGCTTGGTGCGGTACTCGACGGCCTGGTCCTTGAGGTCGGCCGGGATCTCGGTCTCGTCGAAGTTGGCGCCGAGCGCCTCACCCGACCAGACGATCGCCTTCATCTTGATGAGGTCGATCACGCCCTGGAAGCTCGATTCGGCCCCGATCGGCAGCTGAAGGCAGACCGGCTTGCCGGCGACGCGGTCGATGATGTCGGCGACGCACTTGAAGAAGTCGGCGCCGATCTTGTCCATCTTGTTGACGAACACGACGCGCGGCACGTCGTACTTGTCGGCCTGACGCCACACGGTCTCGGTCTGCGGCTCGACGCCCTGGTTGCCGTCGAGCACGCACACGGCGCCGTCGAGCACGCGGAGCGAGCGCTCCACCTCGATGGTGAAGTCGACGTGGCCGGGGGTGTCGATGATGTTCAGGCGCTTGTCGCGCCAGAAGCAGGTCGTCGCAGCCGAGGTGATCGTGATGCCACGCTCCTGCTCCTGCGCCATCCAGTCCATGGTGGCGGCGCCCTCATGGACCTCGCCGATCTTGTGGGACTTTCCGGTGTAATAGAGGATCCGCTCGGTCGTCGTGGTCTTGCCGGCATCGATGTGGGCCATGATGCCGAAGTTGCGGTAGTCCTCGATCGCGTGCGTGCGGGGCATCGAATTGCTCCTGAGAGACGGCGGAACCGCTTACCAGCGGTAGTGCGAGAAGGCGCGGTTGGCTTCCGCCATCCGGTGCGTGTCTTCGCGCTTCTTGACGGCGTTGCCGCGGTTGTTCGCGGCGTCGAGCAGCTCGGCCGAGAGGCGCTCGACCATGGTGCGGTCGTTGCGCGAGCGCGCGGCCTGGATCAGCCAGCGGATCGCGAGGGCCTGGCGGCGCTCGGTGCGAACCTCGACGGGGACCTGGTAGGTCGCGCCGCCGACGCGGCGGGAGCGGACCTCGATCATCGGGGCGACGTTGTCGAGCGCGGCGCGGAACACCTCGATCGGGTTGGCGCGGGCGCGGTTCTCGACGATGTCGAAGGCACCGTAGACGATCCGCTCGGCGGTCGACTTCTTGCCCTCGTACATGATGGAGTTCATGAACTTCGTCAGCACCACGTCCCCGTACTTCGGGTCCGGAATGATCTCACGCTTCTCGGCAGAGTGACGACGGGACATCTTCTGAGACTCTCGAACGAAAAGATCTTAAGCGCCCCGCGCAGGCCGCCTCAGCCCTGAGGCCGGCGACATCCTTGCGAGGCCGTGGAAACGCGGACCGGCGCCCGGGAAATATCCGGGCGTCCGACTTACTTCGGACGCTTGGCGCCGTACTTCGACCGGCGCTGCTTGCGGTTCTTCACGCCCTGCGTGTCGAGCACGCCGCGCAGGATGTGGTAGCGCACGCCCGGAAGATCCTTCACGCGGCCGCCGCGGATCATCACCACGGAGTGCTCCTGAAGGTTGTGACCCTCGCCCGGGATGTAGCCGATCACCTCGAAACCGTTGGTGAGGCGCACCTTGGCGACCTTCCGGAGCGCCGAGTTCGGCTTCTTCGGGGTCGTCGTGTAAACGCGGGTGCAGACGCCGCGCTTCTGCGGGCAAGCGTCGAGCGCCGGAACCTTGTTGCGGCTCCGCTGGATCTTCCGCGGCTGGGCGATCAGCTGGTTGATCGTCGGCATCCTGTGCCCTCTTCCTCGGTCACCTAGTCCGGACTGCGCAGGGCAGTCCGCAAAACGAATATGCGCCGGAGGGCCTGTCACGGACCCTCGGCGCGGTGTGGGCAGAGGAGCACGCCCGAAACGAACGCGCTCGTACCTACGGATCTGACTTACAGCGTCAGGCGATTTGAACCCTCGGAGCGCTCGGGGCGATGGCGGCGGCTTCCGGGGTTGTGCCCAAGGGCCGTCGGCAGCCGATGGCCGTCCGAAGTGGCGCGCTTCTAGACGCGGTTGCCCCGCAGGTCAATGCGGTCACGGCAGAAAACTGCACCGCGGCGGAGGTTAAGGATCGGTCAAGGGCGCGCACGGCGCCCGCGATCGGCGAGCCTTCGCGGCGGTGGAGGCGAGAGACCGCTATCGCGCACGGTGCCTCGTCCCGTCAACGAAGGCTCGGGCCGGCTGGGCGGGTCGCGGCCGAACGACTGCGTAGCCTCGGGCCCTGCCCAAGCGGAGCAGGAGAATCTGCCCCGCAACCGCCAGATCTTTCGCCGAACTGTGCGCACCCGCGACGAAAAAATGGAATCTTTCTCCGTTGATTTTCGTGTTCTCCGAAGATGAAAATCGGCTGGCGGTCGAGATAAATTCGGCCGCTATCTTCAGGCTTTGCATAAATAGCGAAACTCAGATCGATTTTAACCTAAAATTTGGCAGTCAGACGCAATTCATACTGCGATATTCGCGATATCCGATCATCACCCAGCCTGTACCGGCCCCGAACCATCCGATGGAGTCACGCGTGCGCCGCCTCTTCGCCCTCGTTCTCGCGACCCTCCTGTCGGTCGGCCCCGCAACGGCCGACCGTCTGGACGACATCACACAGGCCGGCATTCTCCGGGTCGCCGCCTTCGACAGCAACCCACCGTTCGGCTTCGTCGATCCCGCGACGAAACGGATCGCCGGGCTCGACGTCGACTACGCGCAGGCCATCGCCGACGCGCTCGGCGTCAAGCTGGAGATCCGGCCCACCAACCCGGCGAATCGGATCCCGCTGCTGACCTCGGGCAAGGTCGATCTGGTTCTGGCGAATTTCACCATCACGGAGGAGCGGGCGAAGCAGCTCGATTTCAGCATCCCGTACTTCGCCTCCGGCCAGCAGTTCCTGGCCAAGAAGGGCACCCTGTCGTCGCCGGAGCAGCTGAACGGGCTTCGAATCGGCGCCGACAAGGGCACCACCAACGAGATCGTCCTGCGCCGCGACTTCCCGAAAGCGGTCGTGGTCGCCTTCGACGACACGCCCTTCGCGTTCACGGCCCTGCGCAACGGCAATGTCCAGGCGATCACGCAGGACGGCCCGAAGCTGGTCGGGCTGCTCGCGAAGGTGCCGGACCGGCAGAACTACGAGATCCCCGCCTTCAGCATCTCCAATGACTATATCGGCGTCGGCATCCCGAAGGGTGAGGCGCGCCTCCGGGACCGCGTGAACGAGACCCTGCGCGGCCTGGAGACGAGCGGCAGGGCGGCGGCGATCTACGACCGCTGGTTCGGGCCCGCGACCGAGCAGCCGCTGCCGCGCCTGTTTCGGATCGGGGACCGTCCCTGACCGGGGCGGCACGGCGACGATGGCCGCGCTGTTCGGCGATCCGCTCGCGCCGCGCTACCTCGCCTGGCTGCTGCAGGGCTTCGGGATGACCCTGACTCTGTCGGCAGCCACCTGCCTCGCCGGCACGGTGCTGGGCCTCGCGGCGTGCGGGCTGCGCGAGGCGGGCGGCCGCGCGGGGCGCGGCGTCGTGGCCGTCTCCGTCGGCATCGTCCGCAACACGCCGCTGCTGGTGCAGCTCTTCGTCTGGTACTTCGCGGTGGCCGCCGCCCTGCCGGAGGCCGTGACGGCCTGGCTCAACGAGCCGCACGTCCTGGACCTGGGATCCGGGATCCTGCGCTGGCCCGCCTACGAGAGCCTCGCCGGGTTCTGCGGGCTCACGCTCTACGCGGGCGCCTACATCGCCGAGGAGCTCCGCGCCGGCATCAGGGCCGTCCGGCCCGCTCAGCGGGCGGCGGCCCTGGCCCTCGGCCTCACGACCGTCCAGGCGTTCCGCCACATCGTCCTGCCCCAGGCCCTGCGCGTCGCCTGTCTGCCGATCGTCGGCCAGTACCTCAACACGCTCAAGAACACGTCGCTGACCATGACGATCGGCCTCGCGGAGCTGTCCTACGCGTCCCGGCAGGTGGAGACCGAGACCTTCCAGACCTTCCAGGCGTTCGGCATCGCGACGCTGCTCTACATCGGCGCGGCCGCCGCGGCGGAGACGACCGGGCAGATCCTCGACCGCCGCGTCCGTCGACCGGGGCAGCACCGATGAATCCCTCGGTCATCATCGACAATCTCGGCTACCTGCTGGTCGGGGCCTGGCCGGACGGGCCGGTCGGCGGGCTGGCCCTGACGCTGATTCTCTCCGGCCTGTCCGGTCTGGCCTCGGCCGCGCTCGGGCTCGTCCTCGGCATCGCCCTCGCCGTGAGCGCGGGCGCGGCCCGGGCAGCACTCACCGCCGCGCTCGGCTTCCTCCGCGCCGTGCCGGTCGTGATGCTGATCTTCTGGACCTACTTCCTGCTGCCGATCCTGTTCGGCGTGTCGATCCCCGAGATCGGCACGGTCGCGGTTGCGCTGTCGCTCGTCGGAGGCGCCTACCTGTCCCACGGGGTGGCGGCGGGCGTTGCGAGCGTCGGCCGCGGTCAGTGGGAGGCCGGCCTCGCGCTCGGCCTCGACCACTGGCGCACCCTGCGCTTCGTCGTGCTCCCGCAGGTGCTGCGGGCCATGGCGCCGTCCTTCGTCAACCAGTGGACCACGCTCATCAAGGACACGTCGCTCGCCTACGTGATCGGCGTGCCCGAACTCGCCTTCGTGGCGGCGCAGGTGAACAACCGCGCGATGGTCTACCCGGCCGAGATCTTCCTCTTCGTCGGTGCCGTGTACGGCATCCTCTGCGCCGGTCTCGACGGGCTGGCCGCCCGGCTGACGGATTCCGGCAAGGTGGCGGCACATCGCACCCCGTGACGGAGCGGCCGGCCGACGCGCCCGAGCCGGCCCGCGGCACACGACCGATGCACCGGGGCACACCTGCAAGGCGTACCGGATCGGGGCAGGCGCGCGCCGGCACGGTCTACGGAGAATTAAAGCGATCCATCGAATTGTCGCGCACATCGGGCGGCCAGATCGCCGCCGCAGGTTCGCGTCGAGGGTGTTGCGTATGGGTTGCGTCGCGGTCAGCAACGTCGTTCCGTTCCGGCGGCCGATTCCCGCCCAGGCCCCCGGCGAGCGAGAGGCGCGCAACCGTCGCCGCAGCGAGCAGCGCTCCCTCCTGGACGCGGTCTACGCCACCGGCAGCATGGTCGTCGCCGCGGAGGATCGCGGCCTGAAGCTCACCGCCTCGCGGCTGCAGGTCTACGGCTTCCTGGCGATCGAGGAGGTCGGCGAGGACGGCCTGATGCGGCGGCTCCGCCCGTCCGAGGCGATTCGCGCGCGGTCGGAGCGGCCCTGGCGCCTGTCGAGGCCCGCGAGCGGCGCTTCCGTCACCATTCCGAGCCTCGACGGCTTCCTGTTCGAGACAGCCGGCCAGCCAATCTGATCGACCCGGACCGCTGGACGTCAACCGACCGGCGCGCCGAGAGGCGCGCCGGTCGTCGCACGTTCAGGGCTCGCGTTCCGCGGCCGCACGGGCCGGTACCGAGGCGATCGAGCCGCGCGGCGCCGCGAACAAGCCCCGAAACCGGATCAGCCCTCCCTATGCGGCGGCGACGATTTCCCACCGCTCCGCTTGCCATCACCCGCGGCCCGTAGTATGCGCCCGGTCTTCGCGACATTTCCGATGGGTGCTCGCACCCCGTGAACGCGGTGACCGCGCCGGTGTCTGACGACACCGCCAGCGCGGTCGAACACATGAGCCGGGGACGTCAGGTCCCCATCAGGCGTCGTCCGCCGGGCAATACCGTCCGTGTGCGGAAACCCGCCTGAAACAAGGAGTCACGCACGTGATCCAGATGCAGACGAATCTGGACGTCGCCGACAACTCGGGTGCACGCCGTGTGATGTGCATCAAGGTTCTCGGCGGGTCGAAGCGCAAATATGCCGGCGTCGGCGACGTGATCGTCGTCTCCGTCAAGGAGGCGATCCCACGCGGTCGCGTCAAGAAGGGCGACGTCATGAAGGCGGTCGTCGTCCGCACGGCGAAGGACGTGAAGCGCGCCGACGGTTCGGTGATCCGCTTCGACAAGAACGCCGCGGTCCTGATCAACAATCAGAAGGAGCCGATCGGCACCCGTATCTTCGGACCGGTGCCGCGCGAGCTCCGCGCCCGCAATCACATGAAGATCATCTCCCTGGCTCCGGAGGTGCTGTAATGGCCGCCAAGATCAAGAAGGGCGACAAGGTCGTCGTGCTCACCGGCCGCGATTCGGGCCGGTCGGGCGAGGTGATCCAGGTTCTGCCGAAGGAAGGCCGGGCCTTCGTGCGCGGCATCAACCTGGTCAAGAAGCACCAGAAGCAGACCCAGAACCAGGAAGGCGGCATCATCTCCAAGGAGGCCGCCATCCAGCTCTCGAACATCGCGGTCGCGGATGCCAACGGCAAGCCGACCCGCGTGGGTTTCCGCATCCTCGAAGACGGGCGCAAGGTCCGGTTCGCCAAGACCACGGGGGATCAGATCGATGGCTGAGGCCGACAAGAACGCCTACACCCCGCGCCTGCGCAAGCACTACGACGAGGTGGTTCGCCAGAAGCTGATCGAAGAGTTCGGCTACAAGAACCCCATGGAAGTGCCGCAGATCACGAAGATCGTGATCAACATGGGCGTCGGCGAGTCCACCGCGGACTCGAAGAAGGCCTCGGTGGCGGCGGGCGACCTCGCCCTGATCGCCGGCCAGAAGCCGGTCATCACCAAGGCCCGCAAGGCCATCGCGACCTTCAAGGTCCGCGAGGGCATGCCGATCGGCTGCAAGGTGACCCTGCGCAAGCAGCGCATGTACGAGTTCATGGACCGGCTGATCACCATCGCGCTGCCGCGCGTGCGTGACTTCCGCGGCCTGAACCCGCGCTCGTTCGACGGCCGCGGCAACTACGCCCTGGGTCTCAAGGAGCACCTCGTGTTCCCGGAGATCTCCTACGACAAGGCCGAGCAGATGTGGGGCATGGACATCGTCGTGGCGACCACCGCCAAGACCGATGCCGAGGCCAAGGCGCTGCTCGCCGCCTTCAAGTTCCCGTTCCGGCAGTGAGGCCCTCGGGTCTCAGACGCGGACACCGGAGATAGACGACATGTCGAAGAAAAGCTCAGTCGAGAAGAATGAGGCCCGCAAGGCGCTGGTGAAGCGCTTCGCGGCCAAGCGGAAGGCGCTCCTCGAGATCGCCAACAACGACGCCCTCGAGATGGAGGAGCGCTTCGAGGCGCGCCTCAAGCTCGCGGAACTGCCGCGCAACTCGTCGGCCACGCGCATCCGCAACCGTTGCGGCATGACCGGCCGTCCGCGCGCCTACTACCGCAAAATGGGCATCTCGCGCGTGGCGCTGCGCGAGCTTGGCAACCGGGGCCTGATCCCCGGCCTGGTCAAGTCGAGCTGGTAAGGAGGTCCCCATGGTCAACGATCCCGTGGGCGACATGCTCACCCGCATCCGCAACGGCCAGCTGCGCCGTCGCAACGTCGTCCAGACGCCCGGCTCGCGCCTGCGCGCCAGCGTCCTCGACGTCCTGAAGGCCGAGGGCTACATCCGCGACTACGCGGCGACCGACCTCGGCAACGGCCGCACCGAGTTCGCCATCGAGCTCAAGTACTACGACGGGCGCCCCGTGATCCGCGAGATCAAGCGCGTGTCGAAGCCGGGCCGCCGGGTCTACTCGTCCGTCGGCGAGCTGCCGCACGTGGCCGACGGCCTCGGCGTCACCATCGTCTCCACCCCGCAGGGCGTCATGGCCGACCACGAGGCGCGCGAGCGCAACGTCGGCGGTGAAGTGCTCTGCACCGTGTTCTGATCGGGACGGAGGAGGTTATCCCATGTCTCGCGTAGGCAAGAAGCCGGTCCCCGTGCCGGCCGGCGTTACCGCCACGGTCACCGGTCAGACGGTGAAGATGAAGGGTTCGAAGGGCGAGCTGTCGTTCGTCGTTCCCGCCCTCGTCAACGTGGCGATGAAGGACGGCGCCATCGAGGTGCAGCCCGTCAACCAGTCCAAGCCGGCGCGCTCCCTGTGGGGCACGTCGCGGGCGCAGATCGCCAACATCGCCGAGGGCGTGTCGAAGGGCTTCGAGAAGAAGCTCGAGATCACCGGCGTCGGCTATCGCGCCGCGATGGCTGGCAAGGCCCTCAAGCTGTCGCTCGGCTACAGCCACGACATCGAGTACGCGATCCCCGCCGGGATCACGATCGCGACCCCGAAGCCCACCGAGATCACGATCTCCGGGATCAACCGCCAGCAGGTCGGTCAGGTCGCCGCCGAGATCCGCGATTACCGCGGACCCGAGCCCTACAAGGGCAAGGGCGTGAAGTACGCGGGCGAGTTCATCTTCCGCAAGGAAGGCAAGAAGAAGTAAGGAGGGCATCATGTCTCGCAAGCTCGAAGCCCTCGATCGCCGCAAGGCGCGCGTCCGCCGCGCGCTGCGGGCCGCCGCCAACGGCCGCCCGCGGCTGTCGGTGTTCCGCTCGTCGAAGCAGATCTACGTGCAGGTCATCGACGACGTCGCCGGCAAGACGCTGGCCTCGGCCTCGTCGATCGACAAGGCCCTCAAGGGCGAACTCAAGACCGGCGCCGACGTCGCCGCCGCGACTGCGGTGGGCAAGCTCGTCGCCGAGCGCGCCAAGGCCGCGGGCGTCACGAAGGTGATCTTCGATCGCTCCGGCTACATCTATCACGGCCGCGTCAAGGCCGTGGCCGAGGCCGCCCGCGAGGGTGGCCTGGAGTTCTAAGTCACGACGGCGGGCCGGGCGGAGCCTCTTCGCCCGGCAGATCCGAAACCCGATCGAGCGAGCGGCCCCGCCGGCCGCGTCAGTGAGATGGACAGGTAGACAACATGGCACGTGAACGTGAAGGCGGGGGCCGCGGCCGCCGCGAGGATCGCGAGGAGCGCGACAGCGAGTTCGTGGACAAGCTCGTCCACATCAACCGCGTCGCCAAGGTGGTGAAGGGCGGCCGTCGCTTCGGCTTCGCGGCCCTCGTCGTCGTCGGCGACCAGAAGGGCCGCGTCGGCTTCGGCCACGGCAAGGCCCGCGAGGTGCCGGAGGCCATCCGCAAGGCCACCGAGGCCGCCAAGCGCGGTCTGATCCGCGTCTCGCTCCGCGAGGGCCGGACCCTGCACCACGACGTCAACGGTCGCCACGGCGCCGGCAAGGTGATCCTCCGCGCGGCCCCGCAGGGCACCGGCATCATCGCCGGCGGCCCGATGCGCGCCGTGTTCGAGACGCTCGGCATGCAGGACGTCGTCGCCAAGTCGCTGGGTTCGTCGAACCCCTACAACCTCGTGCGCGCCACCTTCGAGGCGCTCAAGAACGAGGACAGCCCGCGCTCCGTGGCGGCCCGCCGCGGCATCAAGGTGTCGAGCCTCCAGGCCCGCCGCCGCGACGCCGATCCGGCCGACCAGTCCGAAGCCGCGGTCGCGTAAGGGAGGGTCCGATGGCACAGAAGACTCTCCGCGTCGAGCAGATCGGCTCGCCGATCCGCCGCGAGGCCAGCCAGCGGCAGACGCTGATCGGCCTCAAGCTCAACAAGCTCCACCGCGTGTCCGAGCTGGAGGATACCCCCTCCGTGCGCGGCATGATCCGCAAGGTTGCGCACCTCGTGCGCGTCCACGGCGACGTGGCGTGAGGAGGTCCCGATGAAGCTCAACCAGATCAGCGACAATCCCGGCGCCACCAAGGACCGGATGCGCGTGGGCCGGGGCATCGGCTCCGGCAAGGGCAAGACCGCGGGCCGCGGCGTGAAGGGCCAGAAGGCCCGGACCGGCGTGTCCATCAAGGGCTTCGAGGGCGGTCAGATGCCGCTGCATCGTCGCCTGCCGAAGCGCGGCTTCAACAACCTCTACGCCCAGGATCTGAACGAGGTGAACCTCGGCCGGATCCAGGAAGCCGTCGAGCGGGCAAGCTCGACAAGGCCGCCACCGTCACGGTGGAGAGCCTGGTCGCCGCCGGCATCATCGCCCGTCCCCGCGACGGCGTGAAGCTGCTCGGCGTCGGCGAGCTGACCGCGAAGCTCAGCTTCGAGGTCACCCGCGCCTCCAAGTCCGCCGTCGAGGCGGTCGAGAAGGCCGGCGGCTCGGTCAGCACCGTCTACGCCCAGGGTGCGTCCACCCGCGGCGGCAGCGAGGCGGCCACGGCCTGACGGACGCGACGGGGGCGACCGCGGGACCCGTTGCACGGGCTCCGCGCACCCTTTAAGCCGATCCTTCGAGCGGCGGCCCTGCGACCACGCGGGCCGCCGTTTTCATTTCATCCGGGTGCCGGTCGCCCGGCGACACTTCCAGGACGCGACGCTTATGGCCTCAGCCGCCGAGCAGCTTGCCGCCAATCTCAATTTCGGTGCGATCGCCAAGGCCGATGAGCTGAAGAAGCGCATCTGGTTCACGCTCGGCGCCCTCGTGGTGTTCCGGCTGGGCACGTACATCCCGATCCCCGGCATCGATCCGGAGCAGTTCGCCCGGAACTTCCAGCAGCAGGCGGGCGGCGTGCTGGGCCTGTTCAACATGTTCTCGGGCGGCGCCGTTGAGCGCATGGCGATCTTCGCCCTGAACATCATGCCCTACATCTCGGCCTCGATCATCGTGCAGCTCCTGACCTCGGTGATCCCGAGCCTGGAAGCGCTCAAGAAGGAGGGCGAGTCGGGCCGCAAGGTCATCAACCAGTACACCCGCTACCTGACCGTGGTGCTGGCGCTGGTTCAGTCCTGGGGCATCGCCATCGGCCTCCAGGGCTCCTCGGCCGCCATCGATCCGGGGCCGTTCTTCCTGGCCTCGACGGTGATCACCCTGACGGGCGGAACCCTGTTCCTGATGTGGCTCGGTGAGCAGATCACCTCGCGCGGCATCGGCAACGGCTCGTCGCTGATCATCTTCGCCGGCATCGTGGCCCACCTGCCGGTGGCGATCGCGGGCGCGCTGGAACTCGGCCGCACCGGCGCCCTGTCCCCGGCGATCATCCTCGGCGTCGGCGTCGCCGCCGTCGCGCTCGTCTACTTCATCGTGTTCATGGAGCGCGCCCAGCGCCGTCTCCTGATCAACTACCCGAAGCGCCAGGTCGGCAACCGCATGTACGAGGGTCAGACCTCGTTCCTGCCGCTCAAGCTCAACACCTCGGGCGTGATCCCGCCGATCTTCGCCTCTTCGCTGCTGCTGCTGCCGGCGACCGCCGCGAGCTTCTCGGCCAACGGGGGCGCCACGGGCTGGCTCGGCACGGTCACGGCCTATCTCGGCCATGGCACGCCGCTGTTCATGGTGCTCTACGCGGCGCTGATCATCTTCTTCACGTTCTTCTACACCGCGGTCGTCTTCAATCCGCAGGAGACGGCCGACAACCTGAAGAAGCATGGCGGCTTCATCCCGGGCATCCGGCCGGGCGAGCGCACCGCGGCCTTCATCGACAAGGTGCTGACCCGCATCACGGTGATCGGTGCCCTGTACCTGACCTTCGTGTGCCTCTGCCCGGAGATCCTGTCGTCCTACGCCGCGGCCAGCCTCGGCTTCGGCGGCACGTCCCTGCTCATCGTGGTCTCAGTCACGATGGACACGGTGGCGCAGGTCCACGGGCACCTGATGGCCCATCAGTACGAGGGCCTCGTGAAGAAGGCCAAGCTGCGTGGCGCCTCGACCACGCAACGGCGGCGCTGAGCCTGCTACAGAGGCGGGCGGCGTCCGAGGACGCTCCCGCTTCTGGTCCAAAGGTCTGGATGCCTCACCGGCCCGGACCGGCTAGAAAACCCCGAACCCGGCGATGCCAGGGAGGCTTCGCCACCACGGCTTGTGCCCACTGAGAGAGTGGGCCGAACGAGGACAACGCCATGCGCATCATTCTGCTCGGGCCGCCCGGTGCGGGGAAGGGGACGCAATCCGAGCGGATCGTACAGCGCTTCGGCATCCCGCAGCTGTCGACGGGGGACATGCTGCGCGCAGCGGTGGCCGCCGGCACGCCGGTGGGCCTCGAGGCCAAGGCGGTGATGGAATCCGGCGGCCTGGTCTCCGACCGGATCGTGGTCGGCATCGTCGCCGACCGGATCGAGGAGCCGGATGCCCGCCGCGGCTTCATCCTCGACGGCTTCCCGCGCACGGTCGCGCAGGCCGAAGCGCTCAGCGAGATGCTGGCGAGCAAGGGCTTGAGCCTCTCCGCCGTCATCGAGCTGAAGGTCGACGAGAACGCCCTGGTCGGCCGCATCGAGAAGCGCGCCGCCGAGACCCTGGCCCGCGGCCAGGCCGTTCGGAAGGACGACACCCCCGAGGTATTCAAGCAGCGGCTCGAGGCGTACCGCGCCCAGACGGCGCCCCTCTCCGCCTACTACGCGCAGAAGGGCATGCTAGAGACCATCGACGGCATGCAGCCGATCGACAAGGTCACGGCCGACCTGATGGCGACACTGGAGCCGCACGAGGAGCGCGTCGCCTCCTGAGGGCGATCGCGGCGCGCTGACCGGCCGTTTCGGCGCGCCCGTGAACCCGGCGGGGTCCCTGGGGGTTATGGGGCGGGCCCACGATCGGAAACGCCATGACCGTCCGCCTCCTCGCTGCCGCCTCCCTTCTGCTCGCGGTGGCCCTCCCGCCGATGCCGGCCTTCGCGCAGAGTCCGGCCCAGTCCTTCGTGTACGGCCAGAAGCGGTTCCGCAACGCCTGCCGGCCGCCGCTGAAGTACCTGGCGGGGACTTGCGCCCGCCGCTGCCCGGCGGGCTACCAGGACATGGGCCGCACTTGCCGGCTGCGGAATCAGGGCTTTCGCTGAGGCGCGGGCGGCCGCCCGTCGGGGGTAGGGTTCAGATCCGCCCCTCCCGGCGGAGGCTGCCGAAGAAATTGACGATGTCCATCTGGAGCGACCGGTGGCCGAAGAGGCGGAGCGGGTAGCCGTCCGCGGTGCCGTCGCGCAACTCGATCATCGCCGTCATCGTGTTGTAGCGGAACACCATGCGGCGACCGGCGAAGGTCGCCCAGAGCAGGGGCGGACCGCTATCCGCATCCTGCAGCGCGACCGAGCCCGCCTCCGCCTCGGCGAGAACGCCCCCGATCACCGCCAGCGTCACCGGCATGACCTCCTCCAGGGTCTCCTCGGCGGCGCGCAGCACCGAATCGGCGAAGGCCCGCAGGGTCGCGCCGTCGCTCGTCAGAACCGCCATCTTCGCTCCTCGATCAGATCCCAGGGCGCCGCGACGCGCGCGTGACGGCGCGAGGCCGTGCCGACCCGTCGTTGACAACGGGCCGCCCGCGCGCTAGCAGGCCCTCCTTCGTCCAACCGAACGATGGTCCGAGGTGCCCTGTCCAGGGCCGCCCGCGGGCCGCGTCGTCGTTTCACGTGCGCAGGGGCCGGCCTCCACCGGACGCGCGCGACATCGGCCCGGATCCCCGGGTCCCACATGGAGAGTGATCGTGGCCCGTATCGCAGGCGTCAACATCCCGACCAACAAGCGCGTCGTCATCGCGCTTCAGTACATCCACGGCATCGGCGCCAAGAAGGCCGAGGAGATCACCCAGAAGGTGAACATCCCGGCCGAGCGTCGCGTCAACCAGCTGACCGACGCCGAGGTTCTGTCGATCCGCGAGACGATCGATCGCGACTACCTCGTCGAGGGCGATCTGCGCCGCGAAGTCTCGATGAACATCAAGCGCCTGATGGATCTCGGCGCCTATCGCGGCCTGCGTCACCGCAAGCAGCTGCCGGTCCGCGGCCAGCGCACCCACACCAACGCCCGCACCCGCAAGGGCAAGGCGAAGCCGATCGCCGGCAAGAAGAAGTAATTTTTTGGAACTGGGAGGCCGTGCTCCGCTCGGCCTCCTTCCCGTCGCGCCAGGTGTCCCGCAACGGGTCTGGCGCCGGCTCGACCGCCCTGCACGGGTGCTCCGGCCAAGTCCCAAAAAGAATCCCGAGCGCCTGGTGTTACGGGCGTGCCTGAAGGAAGAGTGAGAACAGATGGCCAAGGAACCGCAACGCGTCCGCCGCCGCGAGCGCAAGAACATCGTGTCGGGCGTCGCCCACGTGAACGCCTCGTTCAACAACACGATGATCACCATCACGGACGCGCAGGGCAACACGATCTCGTGGTCGTCCGCCGGCGCGATGGGCTTCAAGGGCTCGCGCAAGTCGACCCCGTACGCCGCCCAGGTCGCCGCCGAGGATGCCGGCCGCAAGGCTGCCGAGCACGGCATGCGCACCCTCGAGGTCGAGGTGTCCGGTCCGGGTTCGGGCCGCGAGTCGGCGCTCCGCGCCCTCCAGGCCGCGGGCTTCACGGTGACCTCGATCCGCGACGTCACCTCGATCCCGCACAACGGCTGCCGGCCGCGCAAGCGCCGCCGCGTCTGATCGAAGCCTCTTGACGGAGAAGCTCATGACGGGATCGAAGCCGCTTCCGGGCGTGCTGCGTTGGAACCTCGGGGACCTCACGGTCACCGCGCTCAATGACGGCTGGTTTCAGGCCAGCCTCGATCTCGTCACGGGCATCTCCAAGGAGGAGGCCGGGCGGCTCCAGGTGGCGGGTTTCCGCACGGAGCAGCCCAAGATCACGCTGAACGCCTTCCTGATCACGGGTCCGGGCCTCAAGCCGACCCTGATCGACACGGGCTACGGCGACCTCGCCCCGGCACCGACCCTGGGTCGCGCCGGCGCGGCGCTCGCGCTCACCGGCGTCGCGCCGGAGGAGATCGGCACGGTGCTCGTCAGCCACCTGCACCCCGACCATGTCGGCGGTCTCGTGAAGGACGGCGCGGCGCGCTACCCGAACGCCGAGATCGTGCTGCACGCCGACGAGGCGGCGCACTGGCTCCCGGACGAGGCCCTGGCCAAGGCGCCGGAGGCCGCGAAGCCCTACTTCGAGGGCGCCCGCAAGTCACTGGCGCCCTACGCCGGCAAGGTGCGCGAGCACCGCGGCGGCGAGGTCCTTCCGGGGATCACGGCGGTCCATCTGCCCGGCCACACGCCGGGCCATTGCGGTTTCCGCATCGTCTCCGGTGGACAGGCGCTGATGATGTGGACCGACGTGGTGCACCTGCCGGCGATCCAGTTCAAGAACCCGGAGGCCGGCGTCGGCTTCGACGTCGACGGCGACCAGGCGCGGGAGACGCGCAAGCGGATCCTGGACGAGGTGGCCCGCGAGCGCACGCTCATCGCCGGCGGCCATCTCGAATTCCCGGCGCTCGGCTACGTGGACCGGGATGGGGCTGGCTACAGCTTCGTGCCGGTGCTGTGGGTCGGCGGCGAGTAGCGGCGGATACGGATTTCAGGGACCGTTCGGGGCGCCAGGGGGCGGCACCGAGTGGCCGAAGCGCGGGGACGGGCGTCGCGGATCCCGGGCAAGGACGAGAGGTAGGATCGTGGTCATTCAGAAGAATTGGCAGGAACTGATCAAGCCGAACAAGCTGCAGGTCACGACCGGCGACGACCCGAAGCGGGTCGCCACGGTCGTCGCCGAGCCGCTCGAGCGCGGCTTCGGCACGACGCTGGGCAACGCCCTGCGCCGCGTGCTCCTGTCGTCGCTCCAGGGCGCGGCCGTGACCTCGGTGCAGATCGACGGCGTGCTGCACGAGTTCTCGTCGATTCCGGGCGTGCGCGAGGACGTCACCGACATCGTCCTCAACATCAAGACCATCGCGATCCGCTCGCAGACCGACGCGCCGAAGCGTATGACTCTGCGCAAGACCGGCCCGGGCCTCGTCACAGCCGGGGACATCGGCACGGTCGGCGACATCCAGATCCTGAACCCCGACCTCGTGATCTGCACGCTCGACGACGGCGCCGAGATCCGCATGGAGTTCACGGTCGCCACCGGCAAGGGCTACGTCCCGGCCGAGCGTAACCGTCCCGAGGACGCGCCGATCGGCCTGATCCCGGTCGACTCGCTGTTCTCGCCGGTCACCAAGGTCAGCTACCGCGTCGAGACGACCCGCGAGGGCCAGGATCTCGACAAGGACAAGCTGACCATGACGGTCGAGACCAACGGCGCGGTCTCGCCGGAGGACGCGCTCGCGTACGCGGCGCGCATCATCCAGGACCAGCTGCAGGTCTTCGTGAACTTCGAGGATCCGCGCAAGGAAGAGGCCGCTCCGCTCGCGCCGCAGCTGCCCTTCAACCCGGCGCTGCTCAAGAAGGTGGACGAGCTGGAGCTGTCGGTCCGCTCGGCGAACTGCCTGAAGAACGACAACATCGTCTACATCGGCGACCTCATCCAGAAGTCCGAGGGCGAGATGCTGCGGACCCCGAACTTCGGCCGCAAGTCGCTCAACGAGATCAAGGAAGTGCTCGCCGGCATGGGCCTGCACCTCGGCATGGACATCCCCGGCTGGCCGCCGGAGAACATCGAGGATCTCGCCAAGCGCTTCGAGGAACACTACTGAGAGACGAAGCCGCCTCGAGCTGAACCGGGCGGCGCCGCACCGCGCCTCCGGTTCGGCCGCTCCGGACCCGGGACCCGCGGCGACGACGCGAAGTCCCAAACGAATCCCGCCGCGGGGTCACGCGGACATCAACCGCCCCGTCCCCGGGGCATCCGGCCGTACCGTGGCACGGCGGCCGAGACGAGAAGGAAGCCAGCACCATGCGTCACGCCTACCGCGGCCGCCGTTTCAACCGCACCGCCGAGCATCGCAAGGCGATGTTCGCGAACATGTCCGCCGCGCTGATCAAGCACGAGCAGATCATCACCACCCTGCCGAAGGCGAAGGACCTGCGTCCGGTCGTCGAGAAGCTGATCACGCTGGGCCGCATCGACAGCGTGCACACCCGCCGCCTCGCCATGGCGCAGCTCCGCGACGCCGACATGGTCAAGAAGCTCTTCACCGTCCTCGGCCCGCGCTACAAGGGCCGTCCGGGCGGCTACTGCCGGATCATGAAGGCGGGCTTCCGCCAGGGCGACAACGCCCCGCTCGCGGTGATCGAGTTCGTCGACCGCGACGTCGAGGCCCGCGGCAAGGATTCCGGTCCGAGCCAGGTCTCCGAAGCCGCCTGATCGGCACGGAGCGTCCCGACGCTCCCGTTACTTGAGAAGCCGTCCCGGACCCTCCGGGGCGGCTTCTCGCGTTTCGGCTCCTCGCCGCGATCGCCGTGACGACGCGCGAATGAAAAAAACCCGCCGGCTCGCGCCGACGGGTCTGAAGCAGGGTCCACGTCTCGGATGGTCGCGGGAGCTCGCCCTGGCGGCCCGTCTCAGACAGGCCGGGAACTCGACCGCGCCGCGCTCCGAAAACCCCTATCCCTGCCGGGACTCGTCCGGTGGACCGTCCTGGTCGAGGTCGTTGTCACGCCTGCGGCGCGGGAAGATGCCGTGATTGCTCATGGTCCACCTCCTCTTCGTAACCCGGGGCCTGCGGGCCCCACGAGGAGAGAATGAGCCGGCAATCGATTGGTTGCAAGCCCCCGTCAGCCGACGGGTCCGGCTCCGCCGTCGAGCAGTGTGGCGACCCGGGCCGCGAGGTCGGCGGAGCGGAACGGCTTCGTGAGCACCGGCAGGTCGTCGGGGATCTGCATCGCCTCGGCATGTCCGGTGAGGATCAGGACCGGCAGGCGCGGATCGCGCTCGCGGATCTCGGCGGCCAGCTCGATGCCGCTCATGCCGGGCATGGCGAGGTCGGCGACGACGATGTCGTAGTGGTCCGCCTCGAGGAGCCGGAGCGCGGCCTCGCCGTCGCCGGCCTCCGTGGTGCTGTGGCCGAAGCCGGTGAGGAACGAGGCCGTCACGTGGCGCACCTGCGAATCGTCGTCGACGATCAGGACGCGAGCCCGCCGGCCGGCGACCGGGCCGGCGCCGGCGGTCTCGGGCGCCTGCTCGGGCGCCTGATCGGCAAAGGGGAGGGCGAGTTCCACGCGGGTGCCCCGACCGACCACGCTGTCGATCACCAGCCGGCCCTTGGATTGCTGCGCGAGGCCGAACACCATGGCGAGGCCGAGCCCGGTGCCCTGGCCCACGGCCTTGGTGGTGAAGAACGGCTCGCAGACGCGGCGCAGGATCTCCTCCGGGATGCCGGTGCCCTCGTCGGTGACGCTGATGCCGAGATAGGTGCCGTCGGCGATCTCGGGATCGCCGCTGATCGCGAGCCGGCGCGTCGCGACCGTGATCGCTCCCCCGTCCGGCATGGCGTCCCGGGCGTTGATGCAGAGGTTGAGCACGGCGAGCTCGAGCTGGTCCGGATCGACCTGGACCGCCGGCAGGCCGTCGGCGAGGTCGGTCCGGACCGTGACGAGGCCGCCGAGGCTGCGCCCGAACAGGTCGCTCATCCCGGAGATCAGGGTGTTCACGTCGACGGCGCGCGCCTGGAGGTCGTGGGCGCGGCTGAAGCTCAGGAGGCGCTTGGTCAGGGACGCCCCGCGCTCGGCGGCGCCCCGGGCGTTCTCGATCAGGCGCTGGACCCGCGGCTGGTCGGCGACCTTCGGGCCGGCGAGCTCGAGGCTGCCGAGGATCGCGGTCAGCAGGTTGTTGAAATCGTGCGCGATGCCGCCCGCGAGGGTGCCCAGCGCCTGCATCTTGTCGGACTGGCGCAGGCGCGCCTCCAGGGTCCGCTGCTCGGTCACGTCGCGCTCGATCGTCGCGAGGTGGCTGATCGCCCCGCCCGCGTCGCGGATCGGCACCCGCGTCACGTGGCTCCACTGCTCGGCGCCGGTCGGGCCGTCGCTGATCAGGCTCTCGGCCACCGCGCCGGACCGGATCGCGGCCGCGTCCGCCGCCGTCACGGGTTCGGCCTTCGGGCCGAGGAGTTCGTCCTCGCGCCGCCCGAGGCTGGCGGCCACGTCGTGGCCGAGGAGGGCGGCCTTGCGGCCGTTCAGCCGGACGAAGCGGCCCTCCGCGTCCTTGAAGCTGATCGCGTCCTGGGCGTGGTCGAGGAGGCCGCGCAGGAGAGCCCGCTCGGTGGCGAGGTCCCGGCCGAGGCGGTGGCGCTCGAAGGCCTGCCGGACGGTGGAGCGGAGCAGGCCCGCGTCCCAGGGCTTGGTGACGTAGCCGACGATCCCGCCGCGGTTGAGGGCAGCGATCACGGCGGTGATGTCGGCGTAGCCGGTCAGCAGGATCGCCTGCGCGTCGTGGAAGCTGCGGGCCTCGGCGAGGAGCGCGTCGCCGGTGAGGCCCGGCATCCGCTGGTCCGAGAGCACGACGGCGATGTCGGGTTCGGCGCGCAGGATCTCCAGCGCCTCGGCCGGGCGCGAGGTCGTCAGCACCCGGTAGGAATCCTCGAACAGGTCCTCCAGGGCGATCAGGATGTCCGGCTCGTCGTCGACGGCCAGGATCGTCCCTACACCTGCCGTACCGTCACTCATGCACTGGCCGCCTGCCGCGGTATCCCGATCACGAAGCAGGCTCCCCCACCCGGGGCCGTCTCCACGGTGAGCGAGCCGCTATGCGCTTGAACGACGCTGTAGGCAATCGCAAGACCCAGGCCCGTGCCGGATCCGACCGGTTTCGTCGTGAAGAACGGCTCGAAGATCTTCTCACGCAGCGTATCCGGGATACCGGGACCGGTATCGCTGATGCGGATCTCGTCGAGCTCGGGGTTCGACTGAGTCGTGATCCGGATCGTGCCGCCCTCCGGCATGGCGTCGGCGGCGTTGCCCAGGATGTTCATCACCACCTGGTTGAGCAGCGCCGGGGTGCAGTGGATCTCGGCGCGGCCCGCGAAGCTGCGCTCCACCGCGATGCGCTCGCCGAGCTTGTGCTGGATCAGCGCGAGGACCGTCTCGATCGCCTCCGGCACGTTGACCAGGGCGCGCTCGCCCTCGTCGAGGCGCGAGAACTTCCGCAGGTTCAGCACGAGATCTTGGATCCGGGTCAGCCCCATCCGCATCGAGCCGACCCGCTGGCGGGCCTTGTCGATGGCGCGGGCGGCCGCCTCCGGGGCGGCGTCCGGCAGCTCGCCGAGCAGGCGCTCGACCGTGCCCTGGTGGGCCAGGATGAAGGCGAGCGGGTTGTTGATCTCGTGGGCGATCCCCGCCACCAGCTCGCCGAGCGAGGCCATCTTGGCGGCCTGGACGAGCTTGGACTGCGCCTCGGTGAGCTGGCGGTTGGCGTCGGCGAGGTCGCGGTTGGCCCGCTCCAGGGCGTCGGCGAGGCCCGCCCGGGCCTCGGCCGCGTCGGCCTCCGCGCGGGCGCGCTCCACCGCCCGCTCGCGCTCGCCGAACTGGCCGGCGATGCGCCGATCGTCCTCCTCCAGGAGCCGCCGCCGCACGAAGCCGCGGACCCGCAGGGCCAGGACCTCGGCGTCGGTCTTCGAGACCACGTCGTCGGCGCCGGCCGCGTAGGCCTCGACGAGGAAGCCCTTGGCCGGATCGCTGCCGGCGATGCCGACGAGGTGGAAGCCCGCCCCGGCCGCCTGGCCGGAGCGCCGCTGGCTGATCGCGCGGCACAGGGCCAGGCCGTCGTAGGCGTGGCCCAGGAGATCGACCGTCACGCAGTCGAAGGCCTCGTCCCCGGCGGCCGCGTCCAGGGCGGCCAGGGCCGCCTCCGGCCCGTCGACGCTCGCCACGTGGTGGCCGTCCTGGCCCATCACGCCGGCCAGGAAGGTCCGGTAGGTGGCGCTGCCGTCGATCACCAGGACCCGCCCGCGCCGGAACGCGGCCGCGCCCGGTCCCTCGCCGTCGCTCGGCGGCCGGCGCTCGCGCAGCAGGGCGCGGATGCGCAGGATCATCAGGTCGCGGTCGGCGGATTTCGGCAGGTAGGCGTCGGCGCCGCTCTCCAGGCCCTGGCGCTCGCCGCCGCTGCCACCGGTCAGCATCAGGACAGGCAGGGCCCGGGTGCGCAGCGACAGGCGCATCTGCCGGATCAGCTCGTCGCCGTTCATGCCCGGCAGGTGGTAATCGGCCACCACGAGGTCGGGCTGGCTGCGGTTGAGATGATCGAGGGCGGTCTCGGCGGAGGCGCAGCGCTCCACCGCGAAGCCGTGCGCCTCCAGCAGCAGGCGCAGTTCCAGGGCCTGCGTCTCCGAATCCTCCACCAGCAGGATCCGGGCCGGCACCTCCGCCGTGCCGGCCTCGCTCACGGCCGCGCTCCCGCATCCACGAGACGCAGGACGTGGTCGGCGACGCGGTCGAGGGGCAGGACGGCGCGGGCGGCCCCGAGCCGCACCGCCGCCGCCGGCATGCCGTAGACGACGGCGGTGCTCTCGTGCTCGGCCACGGTCTGGGCGCCGGCCCGGTGCATGTCGGCGAGGCCCAGGGCCCCGTCCTCGCCCATGCCGGTGAGCAGCACGCCGATGCCGGAGGGTCCGGATTGCCGGGCCATGGACCGGAACAGCACGGTGGCGGCCGGGCGCTGGCCGGAGACCGGCGCGGAATCGATCACCCGCAGGATCCGGCCGGAGCCGATCTCCAGGTGGCGGTCGCCCGGGGCGACGTAGACCCGGCCGGGTTCGGTGCGCTCGCCGTCCTGGGCGAGGGAGACAGGGAGGGCCACGACGCTGTCGAGCCAGCTGGCGAACCCGTCCATGAAGGCCGCGCCCATGTGCTGGACGACCAGGACCGGCAGCGGGAAGTCCTTGGGGAGGGCGCCGATCACCCGCGCCAGCGCCGGGGGACCGCCCGTCGAGGCGGCGATGCCCAGGAGGCTCGGCGCCTGCCCGGACAGGTCGGCCAGCGGCGCCTGGGGCGCGACGGCGGAGCGGCCGGCCCACTCGGTGCCGATCGGGCGGCGGCGGATGACCGGAACCTGGGCCATGATTCGCAGCTGCGTGCAGATCTCGCCGGCCACGCCCTCGTAGCCGGCATGGGTCGTGGCCACGGGCTTCTCGACGACCGACAGGGCCCCGGCCCGGAGCGCGTTCATCGAGATGCGCAGGGAGTTATCCTCGACCGAATCCGCCACCACGACGATCGGGGTCGGGTGCTCGGCCATGATTCGGCGGGTCGTCTCCAGCCCGTCGATCCCCGGCAGGCGGATGTCCATCGAGATCACGTCCGGCCGCACGGTCCGGAGCCTGTCGAGGGCCTCCTCACCGGAAGCGACCGCGGCCACGAGCTCGAGGCGGGGATCGCGGGAGACGATGTGGCGCAGCAGCTCGCGCACCACGAGGCTGTCCTCCACGAGCATCACGCGGACGGGGGTCATAGGAGCTGCCCGATCGTATCCAGCAGCTGGCGCTGGTCGAACTTCTGCTTGGTCAGGTAGGCGTCGGCGCCGAGATCCAGGCCCCGGGCGACGTCGGCGGCGTCCCCGCGGGAGGTCATCAGGATCGCCGGAAGCCGGGCGAAGCGCTCGTCGGCCCGCAGGGCCTTCAGGAGGCCGAACCCGTCGAGGCGCGGCATCTCCACGTCGGCGAGCACCAGGTTCACGGGCTCGATCTCGGCGCGCAGCCGGTCGAGGGCGTCCTGCCCGTCGACGCAGACGACCACGCGGTAGCCGGCGGCTTCCAAGATTCCCTTCTCCAGAGTCCGGGTGGTGATCGAATCGTCGACGACCAGGATGGTCGCGCGCGCGGACGCGCCCGCCGCGGCGTGAGTCGTCGAACGTGGAGCCGGCGCCATCGTTCCGAGCGCGCCGCCCGATGTCCCGGCCTGGGCGCGCGAAGCGAGCCCCTCGGGGTCGAGGACCAGCACCGGCACGTCCCCGTGCAGCACCGCCGTGCCGGCGATCAGACCCGGATCGGCGCCGAAATCCGGCGCGGGCAGGACCAGGAACGGACGGACGTCGTGCAGGCGGTCGACCGCCAGGGCCAGACGGGCCGCCCCGGCCCGCCGGAGGCCCGCGGGCGGCGG